>JBDXGY010000006.1:900000-1195933 GCA_039989895.1 Hyphomicrobiales bacterium | reverse complement strand
ACAGCGTCGCTGCCTCCTGTGCCTGTGACATCAAAAGTTACATTTGTTGTACCGTCATTAATTGTAACGGAGGTAGTGCCGGCAGCAAAAGTGAGGTCACCGAATTCCAATGAAGCATCAGTGCCACCAGTTCCAGCACCTGCTTGAGTGTTAAGACCAAGGCTTGCTGCAGCATCACTAAAATCAACGCCTTCAACTGTTAGGCTTGAATCACCACTTTCGTTGAAGATAACTTGAAGACTGTCACCTTCGAGAAGGTTTGTACCGTTAAATGATGCATCGCCAGCCAAGTCTTCGATCTGACCAACAATTTCATCAAAAGCAGCAGCGGCTTCTGCACGTGCTGTAGGATCTTCAGATTGAAGAGCGGCGGTTGCCTGTGCACGTGCACTGTCAACAAGATCTTCAATAGCTGAAATACCTTGGTCAGCGGCTTCAACTGTACGAATAGCCTGCTGCTGAGCATCGAGAAGAGTTCCCAAGTCAGAAGCGCGGTTGTTCAATGCAGACGCTGTAAAGAAAGCTGTTGGATCATCAAGAGCAGAATTTACGCGGTTACCCGTCGCAAGACGTTCTTGAGTTGATGAAAGTAGGTCAGCTGTACCTTGCAGTGAGCTCAGTGATGAACGAACTGCGGATGAGAGATTAATTTCAGACATTATGTCTTCCTTTTCTAGGTTAAAAATTGTCGCCATTCTTGGCAACAGCCGCATCATGGCCGGAAGCATTAAATTGGACCTTAAAAAACTTGATTAACAGATTGATAATGCGTCTTTTTTTGGGATTTATTTATGCTTTGGTTAATGGCTGGTTTCTTGAATTGGTAAACGGATTATTGATAGCGCGATGAGCTCGCATTCTGGCTATGGCGAATTTTTTTCTGGAGACTTTGATGAAACCCACTGCCAACTCATAGCCATCTCATAGAATGCCTTATGGCTTTCTCTATGGTTCTGACCGGTCGCTTAAGGCTGTAGTCGTTGAGAGCTATATTATCTGAGAACTTTATCAATATAGGCGCTTAGATTCAGGCGCGATTCTCCAGGGTATTGGCGCACAACATCACCTGTTGTGATATCAATAGCGCGAAAGATCAATGCAGAGGTTTCGCGGTCAACTTCGATCTCTTTGCGTACTTCTCTATCTCTAAGAGTTTCACCTTGTTGCTGTGCGGCTGTGTCTTCTGTAGTGCGCACAGGCTCTTTTGCAGCATTATTATTTGCGTTATTTGCAAGGGGAACTTCGCGAAATGTAAGCGGGATAGATTCCGACCGTCCTGTCTGCGGTACCGTTTGGTACTGAGGCAGTATCGTTTGCACCGCTTGCACATTGTTACCAACAGTTTCGTTGGTCGTTGCACCGGGTGCGATAGCCGGAGTTCTTCCGATTTCCATCTCACCAATCTCACTGTTATGATACGTTCTGAATTTTGGACGCATCTATGATTTATGGCTTTGATACTAGCGCACAAACCTTAAATAGAGATTTTCAGAGATGGTTAAATTTTGATGGGAAGAGTGTTTAAAGTCACTCGTAATGTATCAATAAAGCATAAGCCTTGCTGATTGGTTAATCGCCGTTTTAATCTGATGATTAAGTGCCTTAAAATGACTTATCAGTTGTCAAACCAGGCATTGCCTTTGGCGTCATGTTATTCATGGTTCCTTGTGCGCCGTAGGTGGTTGGGATTTGTTGCTGGTTCATTTGGTTGGCAACACCTGTGATTAAACCTTGGGTGACACTGCGTGCTGTTGATAGCGTTGACATGTTGAATTTGAGAAGTGATTTGAACTCGTCATGGCGCAGGCGCAGTTTTTCAGTACTGTCTGGAAGCATCGTTTTAATCGTCTGCTCTTGTGCAACAGCGCTTGCCATGATTTCTACATAGGCCTTTGCATATTCAGTTTTTTTGTTTTCAAGCTCTGCCGCCGCAAAAAGTTTGCCCTCGCGCACCAATTTGGTTTCCGCCTCAATCAGTTCAATTAAACCTTCCATTGATGCCTCAAGCCGCGCAAGCAAGACGCGTGCGTCATCTTGGTTGTCTACCGGTAAGGGTGTTTTGATCGCTGGTGAGGCGTATGTCATTTGTACTACTCCGCTTTGAACGTATTGGTCGTGTCAGTCGTATTGGCGTTTGATGTGCCAGTGGTGCTTGGGTTTTCTTGTAATTTCACAAGCTGCTCATAAACTTGATCTGCAATGCCAAGGTTCGCATTGCCAGCAATGCCTTTGGCGTACTCTTGAGTAAGGAGTCCGGTAAATGCCTCTTCACCAAAGCCACCACCAAAGGTTCGGTCTTTGGCGAGACCTTCAAAAACAGGCTGTAAGAGGGAAGCAAGGAACGTTGCCTCGAATTCATTTGCTTGTGCACGCGCTGCTTCATTTGAAACTGAGCCAGAGTCTGTCGCGGTTGATCGTTGCGCGTTAAGACTATTGCTGTTTTGAAGATTTGAAAGTGGCGGGAAAGCCGCTGTCAGGCGCGTGTCTGTCATTACAAGACCTCTATCTCTGCTTGCAGCGCTCCAGCTGCTTTGATTGATTGTAAAATCGTAATCATGTCGCGTGGACCAATGCCCAGCGCGTTTAATCCGTCAACCAGATCTTTAAGTGTGACGCCTTCATTAATGATACCAAGTTTTGCATCTGATGAATCGTCTACTTGAATTTCTGTGCGCGGTACAACAACTGTTTCACCTTCGGCTAATGCATTAGGCTGGCTGACCAGCGGGGCTTCGGTGACCAGAAGAGTCAAATTACCTTGTGCAACGGCGACTTGTGAAACTTTAACATTGCGGCCCATGACTATGGTACCTGTCTGTTCATCAATAACTACCCGCGCGATTTGATCTGGTTCTACGATCAACTGCTCAATATCGGTTAGTAGATCGACAATATTGCCATCAAACCCACTGGTTAGACGGATCATGATGGTTGCAGGATCAAGGGGTTCTGCCGTACCGCGACCGATGAAGGCGTTGATGGTTTTTGCAACACGGCGTGATGTTGTGAGATCAGGATTGCGCAGGGCGAGGCGGAGTTGACGCAGGCTAGCCAGTTGAAACGGTATCTCGCGCTCAACAATGGCACCATTGGTTATGCGGCCTGATGTTGGAACACCTTGTACGATACTGGCTGCCTCGCCTTGGGCTGCAAAGCCTGCGATGGCAACAGGGCCTTGGGCGAGGGCAAAAACATCACCGCCAGCACCCAGAAGTTGAGTTACTAAAAGCGTGCCGCCACGAAGGCTGCTTGCATCACCTAATGCGCTGACGTTGATATCAATGCGAGAGCCTGCTGTTGAAAAAGGCGGCAGATTAGCCGTCACCATTACTGCAGCAACATTGGCTGTGCTGAAATCAGCGTCACCAACACCGGCGCCAAGCCGATTGAGCATCACCCGTAGGCTTTGTTCGGTAAAGGGGGCGTTGTTCAGGCTGTCGCCTGTGCCATTAAGGCCAACCACTAAGCCATAACCGACGAGCTGGTTTTCTCTGATGCCTTCGAAGTCGGCAATATCTTTGATTCTGGATTTAGCAAAGGCTGGTGAGAGCATCAATGCCATAAGAGCAAGAATGCTCGCCAATAAAATGAACGTTCGAACGAAATATGAAAACGAATCACTGGTTGTTTTCGCGGTATCTACGACGACTGAAAAGGCAATATTTTTGAACATGGACTAAACTACGCACTCTGGTGTTATTATCATCATGTATGAATATGCAGTTGTCGTGCCATTTTTCACGAATCTGTGATATTTCATAAGTCTATGAAAGTATTGATCTTTATGCGTTTTTAAAGACGTTAACTTGTTCATAATGATTAGAGTAGATGGAAAAACTTACCCAGTTGTTAACCGCTGATTAACTCTGTGGGCAAAACCTACCAAAATTAAACGAACTCAAGGTCATTATAATGCGCATTGAAAATACAAGTTCAGCGGCACAAGTTCGCGGCAATAAAAAAGCAGGAAAATCGTCTGGTTCTTCAGCAACATTCAGTCTTTCAGATGATGCTGCTGAAACAGCGGAGGTGAATACATCTGCGCCTGTATCGAATGTTGCGCATTTGGACGTGCTTTTGGCTTTGCAGGGGGTTGAAGATTCAACATCTGGTAAAAAGCGCACGGCTGAACAGGGTTTTGATTTGCTTGATCGATTAGAGGAAATGCAGCTAGGTCTGCTGACCGGGCGTCTATCTGCGACTCAAGTGACACGGATATCTCAGAAGATCTCAAACCTTGGGCGAACCGGTGATGAAAAACTTGATTCTATCCTCTCAGATATCGATATGCGAGCCCGTGTGGAGCTTGCCAAACTTGGTGTTTTTGACTTTTAGGCGGTTCTTAATCGAAATTGTTTTGATTAAACTTAATTAAAACAATAGGTTACTATAATTTTTTCTATGAAATAAAAACATAACGAATTTGTCACACTTACCGCATTGTTTGTCAGTGGAACTGCGATTATATTCGGCTCAAATTTGTGACCTACGATTTTGTTATTCACGGAGTTGCTATGAGTTCGGATGTACTAGATGACTACAAGCCAAATGACGATGAGGAGTTTATGAATCCTCGTCATGTGAGCTATTTTCGGAATAAGCTGATTGCTTGGAAAGAAGAACTGCTGGCTGAGTCTCGTGAGACAATTGTCAATCTGCAAAAAGACAGCCAAAACCATCCAGATGTTGCCGATCGTGCTTCTTCGGAAACGGATCGCTCAGTGGAACTTAAAGCGCGGGACCGTCAACGCAAATTGATCGCGAAAATTGAATCAGCTCTTTTGCGCATTCAAGAAGGTTCTTATGGCTATTGTGAAGAGACAGGCGAGCCTATTGGCGTTGGTCGTCTTGAAGCCCGGCCTATTGCAACTCTTTCTGTTGAAGCGCAAGAACGCCATGAAAAGCGCGAAAAAGTTTATCGCGACTAATAATCCTCGCTTAGTTTCTGTGTCACTTCAGGATATTTTTGAAAATTTAGTGATTTGGAAAAGGAAAACGACACCTGCATTTATGGATACAGGTGCCGTTTCACGATCGAGGGTGCCGAGTTTGGGAACATGGCATTCCTCTTTTGCCGTTCAATGGGGAGCGAACGGCTGGGGAGCTGTAAAACTTTGGAATTTACTATTACGTGACTAACAAGTGCTCCGTTTTAATTTGATTATCTGATTGATTTAGAATGGGGCTACAGCGTCAATGAATTGCTGGCCAACACCTGCTTGTTGAACATCAGTAATTTGACCGCGGCCACCATATGAAATTCTGGCCTGTGCAATTTTGGATGAATCAATCGTGTTGTCTGGCTGAATGTCATCTGGTCGAATGATGCCTGCTACGATGAGTTCGCGAACTTCGAAGTTCACACGCACTTCCTGTTTTCCTTCAATCACAAGGTTACCGTTTGGCAATTGTTGTACGATGATGGCGGCAATGTTTGTTGTCAGTTCTTCTGAGCGTTCGATAGAGCCATCGCCGTTTGTGTTTGTATTGGCATTTAAGCTAAGAACTGCGTTGGTATCTCCGATGCCGGGGACTAGATTGAACAAGGAGCCAAGCAAACCGGTGCCCACACCAAGTCCGCGTCCTGCTGTGCGTGTGCGGTCGGTTGTATTTTCAAATTCTGCTTCATCGTCAATCGTCACATTGATGGTCAAAATATCACCAACACGACGTGCACGGCCATCACGGAAGAATGATTGGTCATTGGAGCGCCAAAGAGAATTGGCGGTGAAAACGGCAGGCTCCGGTTCTGGCTCAGGCAGGCGAACAGGCTGGTATCCCGGTTGTGCTGTTGGGTCTTCAATTGATGACAGCGTAGGGGGTTTGTTAATCGCTTTGATTTTATCTGTTGTCCCACAACCAGCAAGCGCCAAACATGCGGTAATAATGAAGCCGATTGTCATCTTGTTTAATTGGCGTAAGATTTTGTTTTCATTAAATATACTGTGCATTACTGGACCCCTTGGTCGGCGATTGGATTTGTTTGAGCAAAGAGTGGTTTTCTAATATCGACAATGACTTCGCCCTTGTCTGTTATGCGGCCACGGATTGTGCGGTTTGATTGAAGGTTTCGAACTGAAATCACGGCGCCTTTTGGTCCGGAATCAAGGGCTCTGCCTTGAGACGTTAACAAAAGGCCTGGAATGGCATAGGTGATTGATACAAGGTCATTAGATCGCACAATGAGTGGTTCAATCACGTCTTGTTCGCGCAATGTGGCGCCTGCTTGTAAATTGCGGGTAAGCGCCTTACCAACCAAGCCTGCCAGCGACCTAATTGTGCCAGCGCGCATCCGCGATTTCAAAATTCGTTCGTTGACAACATCGCCAGGGAGAAGCACTTCGTCGCGGGCAATTTCACGGGTAAGAACAACGACGGTTGCCATTTCGACAACGGCGCCCCGTACAGGCAGATTTTTGGCGCCGCCATAGGTCTGGTACTCGAGTGTTGCCTGAAATCTCTTGCCATTTTCCAACAGTAGAAAATCTTCGATTGTCATACTCATCTCAGCCCGTGGGTCAGCATGGATGATCTGCGGTATATTGGTTGTTACGATCTCGAAATCAATGCCGTTGTTAAGTGCTTTGCCAACCGCCTCTTTTAATTCAAGCTCAGCATCTTGGCGGGTCACTTTGCGGCTTGGTCGTCGTACTGTGACCGTATCAATGCCATTCAATCGAATGTCATATAGGCCAATGTCATGTGCTTCAGAGGCGATGCGATGGGCGCTGATCTTGCCTGAACTACCAATATCTGGAGCAAGAAATAGTGGTTCATTCGCATATTCGCCTGCGTCATCGAAAAGATCCTTGGCGGTCACAACGTTGGAATAGACAGTGACGTCACTTTTTAATGTGGCGGCATGGACTACCCCTGAAAGAAACGTAGCAATCAAGACTGCCAAGAGTATCACTTTATGGTTTGCATATTTCATCGTCATGGCCTCCTAAAGATCACGGGTTTGGGTTAGGTGAAAATTATCTCAAAATCTGACCGGCAGACTGCATCATTTCATCAGCAGCAGAGATCACACGTGAGTTAAGTTCATAAGCGCGCTGTGCGGAAATCAGATCGGAAATCTCGCGCACGGCCTCAACGTTCGAACCCTCGAGAAAGCCTTGCAGTAGATTGCCAACACCATCTTCACCAGGGGTGCCTGTTTGTGGGTCGCCACTGGCAGCGGTTTCAACAAATAAATTGTCACCGATAGCCTCAAGGCCGCCTGGATTGATGAAGGTAATAACATCGATTTGCCCAACGTTGCTTGGGTTTGCATCATCGCCGTTGACGACTTCGACTTGCCCGTCGGTGCTGATGTTTATGGATCGTGCATCCTGCGGAATAGTGATGCCGCTGCCCACTTGATAGCCATCAAGGGTAACAATCTCGCCATCTTGGTTGCGTTCAAACGAGCCGTCTCGTGTATAGGCGGTTCGCCCGTCCGGCAGTTCCACTTCAAAGTAACCGTCGCCTCTGATGGCCAGATTCAATGGTTGTTGTGTTTCTTCAAGTGAACCTTGCGTCATAATGCGGCTTGTTGCGGCAAATTTGACACCGGAACCAATTTGAATGCCAGTTGGCACAACGGTGCCGCTGCTAGATGAGGTTGAACCAACACGGCGCAGGTCCGTATAGAGGAGATCCTGAAATTCGGCGTTTTGTTTTTTGTAGCCAGTGGTTCGGATGTTGGCGATGTTATTCGCGACTGTTTGAACGTTGAGTTCTTGAGCGCGCATCCCTGTTGCTGCTGTGTGGAGTGCTTGCATTGTCTATCTCCTTACGCGTTTACTTGGACGCGGCCGAGCCGCTGGATTGCTGTTTCACGCAAGTCATTTTGCTCGCGCATGATATTGGCAAGTTCGTCGTAAGCGCGTTGCACTTCGATCATTTGTGAAATTTGCGAAATAGCATCGACATTCGCGTTTTCAAGGGTGAACTGGACAACCTTTGTGTTCCCGGCTGCGATTTGCTGGGCGTCTTCGGCGCTGAATAAAGTGCTGCCTACGCGGTTTAATTGTTGTGGGTCTTCAAAGTTGACAACACGCAGTCGTCCGATCTCGCCATTGGCGCCTGTGATTGTGCCATCACTGGCTATGGTGACTTGTGTGTCGGCTGCGTCGAATAAAATCGGGCCGCCTTCACCCAAAACCGGATTGCCGTCATGTGTTGTAAGTTGGCCTGTTGAATCGAGAGTAAAGGAGCCGGCGCGGGTGTAGCGCTCGCCTGCAGGCGTTTGTACGGCGAAGAAGCCATCGCCTTGGATCGCAACGTCAAGCTGGCTGCCTGTTGTCTCTAAAGTGCCGGTTGCAAAATTGCCAACAGTGCGATCATCAAGCACGAAGCTTAGGTCACGATCGCCTGTTTTAAAAGCTTCGGCGCTACCTTCAGGGCTGATATATTCTTCAAAGAGCAGATTTTCGCTCTTGTAGCCTGTGGTATTCACATTGGCCACATTATTGGCCACTATGTTCATTTGCCTGTTCAGCGCTGTAGCGCGTGACAGGGTAATCAGCTGTGCGTTCTCCATAACGAACCACCTCTATATATTTCCCAATGTAACTGAACTCCCCAGTCCAGCCATGTCCAACACTCCCCAGTGCGGAACATGCCAACTTACTTGCACAAGCCATGCCAAACAATTAAGCCATTGATTTTAAATGTTATTTTATTTTTTTGATGTAACTTTAGCTAGGTAAGAACTACCACTAGGCAGGCTTGGGCGGCATTTTTTGCCGGCTTGATTAGGTTTTGTTAACTAATTGCAAGATTTCATTAACCATTAAGGGAATAAGGTTGGTCAGTGAAAAGAATCTGTGATTTGCACAGGGTTAAACAATCAATAGATTGATGCTCTGCCGGCAAGCCAGACTTGTGATAATGGGTGATGATATGTCCGACCAAGCTGTTGGTGCAGATGAAGCGATAGACGACGAAGACGCACCAAAGTCAGGTAAAAAGAAGATCATTATGATCGCGCTGGCGGCCTTGCTTCTTATTGGAGGAGGGGGCGGTGCTTACTTCTTTTTATCGGGGCCTGATGAGGCGGCTGTAGAGAGCGTTGAAGATGCGCCTGCTGCGCCTGAAAAAGTGGTTTTCTTTCCAATGCCCGAGATTACGGTCAATCTGGAAAATGTGGCAGGTCGCCAACAGTATTTGAAATTAAAGGCGACACTAGAATTGAGTAGCGATGAGGATGTTGCCGCGATCGAGCCTTTTATGCCGCGCGTGCTAGATGCCTTTCAAGTGTATTTGAGAGAACTACGGACCACTGACCTTGAGGGATCAGCCGGGATGTTTCGTTTGAAGGAAGAACTTCAGCGACGCATCAACACGGCGGTTTATCCGGTTGAGGTGCGTAAAGTTCTTTTTGAAGAAATCCTCATTCAATAGGCTGAGATTATGGCTGAAGAAGAAGAATTTGAAGAAGAAGACTTAGCTGCCGCCTGGGGCGAAGCTATGGAAGAGCAGGGTGTGGAGGATGCCGGGACCCTGACGGCTCAGTGGGCCAACATGATGGATGCTGGCGATGAAGAGTCTAGTCAGCAAAATTCTGACCGGCTTATGTCGCAAGCTGAAATTGATAGTTTGATGGGCTTTAAGCCTGACGAAATATTGTCTTCTGATCAAAGTGGCGTGCGCGCTCTTATAAACTCGGCTCTTGTGTCTTATGAGCGTCTTCCGATGTTGGAGGTTGTGTTCAACCGTCTCGTACGGCTATCTACAACTTCGCTGCGCAACATGACATCTGATAATGTCGAGATATCGCTTGATTCAATTTCTTCTGTGCGGTTTGGGGACTATCTTAACTCAATACCATTGCCTGCTATTTTGTCCGTGTTTCGGGCAGAGGAGTGGGATAATTTTGGTCTGGTTACGATTGATTCCCCACTCATCTATACAATTGTTGATGTTCTTCTTGGTGGTGGACGAGGAATGAGCGCTGCGCGTGTTGAAGGGCGCCCTTATACGGCAATTGAATTGAGCTTGGTTCAACAGTTAGTCGAGCGTCTTTTAGGTGATGCTGAGCAAGCATTTGAGGCGGTTTCACCCGTTCATTTTAAGCTTGATCGTATGGAGACAAACCCCAGATTTGCTACACTTATCAGGCCGTCTAATGCTGCTATTTTAATTCGCCTTCGTATTGATATGGAAGACCGAGGGGGGGATGTTGAGTTTCTTTTGCCCTATGAAACTATTGAGCCGATCAGACATTTGTTGTTGCAGATGTTTGTTGGTGACAAGTTTGGTCGTGACATTGAATGGGAACAACATCTCGCCACGCAGACTAATGCAACAGAGGTCATGCTCGATGCTGTGTTGTTTGAACAAGATATTCCACTTGAAGAGGTTATGGATTTTTCAGTTGGTCAGACTTTACTTTTGCGCAAAAAAACAAGCGACCCGATTGAGCTACGTGTAGGCGATGTGACACTGAGCGAGGGGCAGATTGGACATATTAATGATCGCATTTCGGTTCAGGTGACCACTGACCTCAAGAAACAAAAAATGACCATGGATGGTTATGAAAAAGCAATTACAGACATGGAGGCCGACAAAACATGACCCCAGGCTTATTAATTGAAGGGCTTGTGATTGTTCTCTTGATTGCAACAATTTCTTATTGTGCACTTTTAAGTGGCCGATTGAAGCGCCTTAAATCTGAAGAATCGGCTCTTCGTTCAACCATTGCTGAATTGCTAACCGCGACTGAATTGGCGGAACGAGCGATACGCGGGTTAAAGGTGACTGCAACGGAGCATCAAAAAACACTGGGATTGCGCGTGCGCGATGGTGAACGTGTGAATGTTGAGCTGCACGAAAAACTTGAGCAGGGTGAGGAGCTTGTCAAGCGCCTGACGGCGATCACAAATGCAGGTGCACCGTTGCCGCCGATGCGTCGTTCTACGAAGCGTCCAACGGCATCAAATCCTCGAACTGTAAGTGAAATGGCAATACAAGCAACAGAACGCATTAATGCTATTCGGAACGGCGGAGCGTAGCATGAGGCTTTTCCAACTTGTTGCTCTTGCTTCACTTGCACTCGTTATTTTTAAGCTTATTGGTCTTGCTGCCGATGGGGCTTTTGAAGGACTTGGTGCTCAACAGGCGATTGCGCAAGAGCAAGAAAACAAACAAGCGACAGACGATAAAGATAAGGCCAGCGATGAAAAGGCCGTCCGAGAACTTCCTACATCTAACGATAGTCAAATTGGTGAACCTGGCAATGCGCGCGAAAGTATATTGAATCGTCTCGGTGACCGGCGTGACGCGCTTGATAAGCGGGAAGAGGATTTGAAGCTACGTGAGGAACTATTGAAGGCTGCTGAAAAGCGTCTCAAAGCGAAACTTGCAAAAATTCAAAAAAATGAAAAGGATGGTAACGGTTCGTCTGGTGGTAAAAAAGGCGAGGAACGCCTCAAAGACTTGGTTGTTATTTATGAATCAATGAAGCCTAAAGATGCGGCGCGAATCTTTAATTCATTATCTCTTAACATCATGTATCAATTGGCGTCTTCGATTAACCCTCGCAAGATGTCAGGCATTTTAGCCGAGATGGAAGTCAAGGCTGCTGAACGACTAACCGTTGAAATTGCCGCAAGAGCACTTGGAAAATCAAGTGACAAGAAAAAACGCGCATTATCTAAAATTGGCGGGTAATCGACCATTAATACTAGGCTGTTACTCTGTGACTCTTAGTATTGAAATATGGCGTCATTATAGTGTGTTTTCAGTTTAATAAAAACGTGATCAAAAGCATTAGTGCAGGCATGAGTATGGCATGGATGGCCATCGCTATTTTTATGCTTTCTATTGTGTTTTCCCCAATCTCGGCCTCGGCGCAAGAGGTTGTGGCAGCCGACATTAAGACAGAAGTAAAGCGTGGCTTTGGGCGTTTTTCTATTACGTTGCCTAAGCGTACCCGCTTTATTGATTATGACGTCTCCACTGAAGATAATATAATCGTTCTTCGCTTGTCAAAAGCGATTACCGTTGATTTGAATCGCGCGGTTCTTCCTCTTTCTGATTATGTGTTGATCGCGCGAAAAGACCCTGAGGGCAGCGTTTTGAGGTTTGCGTTGGCGCCAGGTGTACGGGTTAATACTCAGGCTGCAGGTGAGCACTTGTATCTCGATTTCTTGCCTGGCAACTGGCGTGGTGAACACCCTGGAATCCCGGAAAAAGTCGTTCGTAAACTTGAAAGAAGAGCCGAAGCGGCACTGGCTTTAGCAGAACAGAAACTGCTGTTAAGCAATGAAATTGCTGAAAAAGCTAAAATGGATGTTCGAGTTGGCCGCCATCCGACTTTTACAAGGTTTGTGTTCTCTTGGAATGTGCCTTACTCCACATCATTCAAACGAGAAGATAATACTGCTATTTTGGTGTTTGATAAACTGAGCGCGTTTGATTTCTCCTCTATTAATGCGGACTTGCCGCAGCTTGTTAGCCGTGTTGAACATGAACTTGGGGCAGATACAACCACGGTCACTTTGGGGCTAGAAGAAGCCGCCGAACTGCGTTCCTATGTGGATGGTAATGAATATATCGTTGATGTTACGAATAACAAACTCCGCAAGGATGCTGAAGACCAAAACAGCCAAATTGAGGTGCCGTTTGTTCTTGGTGGACTGCCTCAATTGCCGAAAACCGCAAAAAATGTTTCCCAAATAGTATTTCCAGAAAATAATGAGCGCACAGTTGCAGAGCTTCCAACCGCGCCTATCAAAATTGAGGAAAAACTGGTTGAGCCAAGTGGTGCAGATGTTGATAAAGAAAAAACGGAACAGTCACAAAAGAAACCCTTGGATGTAAAGCGTGACGATAAACCAGCCAATGATGCTGGCCAAAAAAATGAGAACGGAACGGGTGACGTAACACGGTCTAATCCTGAGCGTGTTGACGAAATAATAAAAAAAGTGAATGGCTTGAGCGTTGTAGAGGCCAGCGTTAATGAAAGTCAGGATGCATTACGTCTTGTTTTTCCATTTGATAAAGTTACTGGATCATCAGTATTTAGGCGTGGCAAATCCATTTGGATGGTGTTTAAGACGGATGATGTGATCGATGTCTCTGCCATTGATGCCTTGCGCGGCGAATTTGTTCGTAGTGTCGATATTATAGAAAATGGTGAATATAAAGCGGTGAAGATAAACTTGCCGAGTGCACAACTCGCATCCGCTGCCATTGATAACCACAATTGGACTGTGTCTATAGGTAATGCGGTAATTCGTCCTACAAAGCCTCTGACAGCGAGCCGCCGACTGGCTGATAAAGGGATTTTCTTGAGTGTTCCGCTCGAGGGTGCTGTTGGCAATGTTTTGTTTGAAGACCCTGATGTTGGCGATCATATCCATGTTGTCGTGGCTGAGGCCCCAGCGCGAGGGCTTATCCGGCAGCAACAGTTTGTAATGGTAACGATTTTACCTTCGACGCATGCGCTTGCGTTTATTCCTAAGAATGATTCGATCAAGGTGCATATCGAAGAGGATGGGGTTGCTATCGTGAGTGAGAAATCTCTCAACCTGTCTGCCATTGAAGGATTGCGGGCATCAGCCAGTGGTAAACTGATAACCGATGAATGGTTTGATAAAGCTCTAGAGATTAAGGATAGGGATGTTGCGCCTGATGGTCAATTCGGTAAATGGGAAAGCCGTCTGATTAAAGATATTGTTGATGCTAAAGAGACAGAGCGCCCCCAGTATCACGTCAAACTTGCTGAATTTTATACTGCAAACGGCTATGGCCCGGAAGCTCTTGCGAGTTTGGGGCGTGCGCTTCACGCTCAGCCTCTATTACAAAATAAACGTGCTTATATTTTGCCGAAGGCTGCAGCTGAATTGACGATGGCACGGTATAAAGATGCATTAAAGACATTATCGAATGAGAGCTATCAAAAAGACCCTGATGCAGCCATTTGGCGCACGATTGCCGCGGCTGGCGATGGGAAATGGAAACTGGCACTCAAGAATGCTACTTTGGGCCGCACACGGCTTTCTTCCTATGATACCAAGACGCAGCAAGATTTTTTCCTTTCGGCTGCCGATGCTGCTTTGCAGGTAAAAGATCTCGATAATGCTAAAGGCTTTTTAGGTGCTCTTATTCTTCGCAATGCAAGCCAATATCACTTGGGCCGTTATGAAATTTTGCAAGGGATACTTGCAATCGAAGAAGGGCGGACAGAGGATGCTAGGTTCTTTTATGAGCGTGCTCTCAATATTGATGATAGACGTATCCAAGCTAGAGCTAAGTTACATTTAATTGGATTGGATTACGATACTAAAGCCGTTGATAATGCCGCGACAATTGAGGCATACGAGAAGTTTGTTGCTGTTTGGCGCAATGATGACCTCGAACTAAAAGGCCTTCGCGGGCTTGGCAAAGCTTTGGCTGATGAAGAGGAATACCGGCGTGCTTTTCAATTGGTGCAGACGGCGGTTATCTCCGATAATGATTCACTAATTACACATGCATTGCAAGATGACATGAAAGAGGTTTTTGTTAGGTTGTTTCACGGTGGCAAAGCTGATGATCTCCCACCCGTTGAGGTGCTTAGCCTTTATTATGATTTTAAACATTTAACACCAATAGGCCGCGTTGGTGATGAAATTGTTCGTTATCTTTCTCGTCGATTGATTGATATTGATTTATTGCCGCAGGCGTCTGAGCTGTTGACCCATCAGGTTGATAAGCGCTTGAAAGGTCCAGCGCGTGCGCGTGTGGCTGCTGATCTGGCAGTTGTTGAATTGCTTGATAATAAACCCCATCGCGCGATCACAACCTTACATAAATCGCGCACAGCTGGCTTGTCAGTTTCGCTTGAGCGCCAGCGCCGCCTTGTGGAGGCTTATGCTCATTCAGAAGTGGGTAAATATGATATAGCCTTGGAGCTTCTTGATAGTTTGGACGGTGAGGATGTTGATCGCTTGAAAGCCAATATAAACTGGGATGCGAGGCGCTGGAGCGCTGCTGGTGAATTGCTTGAGAAAACCCATAGTGGCCGTTGGTCAGATTTGGAACCGTTGAGTGCGCATGTGCGCCTTGATATCATGCGTGCCGCAATCGCCTTTTCTCTCGGCCAAGATGATTTCGCTTTGAACCGACTTAATCGGAAATTTGGACAGAAAATGTCTGAAAGTGCAGATGCTGGGGTGTTTCAGGTGCTTACCCAACCACTCAATGAGCAAAGTTTTGATCGTGATGTTGCCGTTGATAGTATTTTGAATATCAGTACGGCTGACTCATTTCTGCGCGATTATAGGCATCGCTATTTGAGCGATGGTGTTCGTTCTTCAAACACCTAATGCCCTTGTCTCAAGGTAGTGTTTGAGCATGTCTTATCTATCTGAGTAATAGAGTGTCTAACTGCCACCAAAACTTCGGACAAGACTACCAGCCACCATATGCCAGCCATCCACGAGCACAAAGAAAATCAGCTTGAAGGGCAGTGATATAACAATTGGTGGTAGCATCATCATACCCATGGACATCAGGATCGATGCGATTACAAGGTCGATGATGACAAAAGGCAGATAGAGCAGGAAGCCAATTTCAAAGGCGCGTCTTAATTCGCTAATCATGAAGGCTGGTACGAGAACACGCATTTCAAGTTTTTCGGGCGTGTCGGGTAAGGCTGTACCGCTTAACTCTTGAAAAAGCGATAGATCCTTTTCTCGGACATGGGAACGCATGAAGGTGTGGAAAGGTTTTGAGGTTCTATCAAAGGCTTCGGATAGCTCGATCTCTTCTTTGATAAGAGGGTCAATGCCGGTGTCATAGGCTACCTGTAAGGTGGGCATCATGATGAAGGTGGTGAGGAAGAGCGCCAGACCAATCATCACTGAATTTGGTGGTGCGGTTTGCAGACCAATGGCTGAGCGCAAAAGTGATAGAACAACCACGATACGAGTGAAGGATGTGACCATCACCAAAATGGAGGGCGCAAGGCTGAGAACCGTTACAAGGGCGACCAGTTGTATCGCGCGTTCTGTGACGGAAGTGCCTTCGGCAAAATCAATGGAAATGCCCTGTGCAAGAGCTGCTACTGGCAAGAGGGCGAGGACACCAGCTAAGGCCACTGCTTGTGCTTTTCGATAACGAAAAAATACAGTGGAAAAACAAAAAAGCAACGACTGGTAAGTGGTCAGTCGCTTATTTAAATTCTCTTTTGACTGGGGCCACCGCGTGTTTTCACACTGCGGTGTGGGCATTATGTCTTAATCTCCAGCTAATTGACCAAGTAATTGTTCCATTTCTTTGATCTTAGCTGAGTCGTTAGGTTTTGGGGGGCTTTGGACGGGCTTTGCAGAACTATCTGCCGGTTTAGCTGTCGCTGCGGCTTGTACTGGTGCTTTGGTAGCTGCGCTGGCTTGGGCCGTTGGTTGAGGAGCGGGCTTGGGCGCAGTTTGAGGCTGTAATGCTGGTTGCTGAGCCGCTGGTTGTTGGGCTGCTGGTTGCTGCATAGGCTTAGGGGGGCTTTGGGGTGGTATAGTTTTTTGTTGTTCAGGCTTTGGCGTGTTTTGTGGCACCGTCGTTTTTTGTGCTGCTGGTGACGCCGTCTTTGTGGCTCTTGCCATAGCTGCTGATTGTGCAGCTTGTCTTTGAATGCCTTGTTCAATAACAAGGTCATTCTCGCCACCGATTAGCAATAAATGCTCAACATTGTCACGGCGTACGATGACAAGGCGGCGTTTCCCCTCAAGGGCCATTCCCTCGATAATGCCCAAGCGGTTTTGGTGGACTTTCCCGAATTTTCCACTAGTGAAAGCTTTTAAAATACGAAATAAAATTGCAATCAAAATCAAAACTATAATCAGTGCAATGGCGAAGGTTACATAGGGTACAACCGCTTCTCCAACAATTCCATTAAGCCATTCTGTCATTTTGTCGCCGCCCTTTATTTCGGTATTCTGTTGTTCATAAAGCAAATTACCGTGATTGATCATCTTACTAATCAGAAAGCCCATATTCGCGCAATAGTTGTCTTGTTGATGAATGTGTTTCTACTTAGAGGTGTTGCTTATATGTCGAGTTGTGAGCTCTGAAGCCTGGTTTTATCCTCGGTTTTAAGGGTTTATTAACCATAAGGAGGCAAAAATTGCCTAGTTGGTGGTGTGTCATTGGAGCTTGATACGCAGAACCAAATACCGAAGCGAATTGCTGGGGAGCATCGCCGATGGACTTTATGGGATTGCCGGTTTTCACGGCATTGAAAAACAAAATGCAATGGCACCAAGCGCGCCAGGGTGTTTTGGCGCAAAATATAGCCAATGCTACAACGCCTGGCTATACGGCCATGGATATGAAAGCGCCGAACGCGGGTGAATTGAAGCCTTTGAAAATGGCATCAACGTCAAGCTTTGCTGCCATGGTGACCAACTCCAAACACATTGCGGCTGCGATTGCGCCCAGTGGGATTGGTGGTGGAGCTCGGCCTAGTAGCACATTTGAAATTACGCCGGATGGAAATTCCGTGGTGTTGGAAGATCAAATGTCAAAAATTGCCAGCAATCAAATGGATTATGAGGCAGCAACATCACTTTACACCTCAAACCTAGGCCTTTTGCGAACTGCAATGGGTAATGGACAATAGCGATAGATAGGAACTCGATATGGATTTTATGAAATCACTATTTGTCGCGGCGTCTGGCTTAAAAGCTCAGTCGGGACGTATGCGTGTGATCGCTGAGAATATTGCAAATGCCGATTCGACAGCAAGAACACCGAATGCAGACCCATACCGACGTAAGATACCTACATTTGAAGCTATTTACGACAGTAAAATGCAGGCAAACCGTGTGGAAATTGGACGGATCGAGACAGATCGCTCTGAATTCAATTTGCGGTTTAATCCATCGCATCCAGCCGCCAATGCGGATGGCTTTGTGAAAATGCCAAATGTAGACCGTCTCGTGGAGGCAGTGGATATGCGTGAAGCGCAGCGCAGTTATGAAGCCAATCTCAATGTGATTTCCTCAACCCGCACAATGCTCGCGCGGACGCTTGAGATTCTTCGGGCTTAAAAGCCTATTTTTCAGCTCAAAGCTGTAAATACCTAAAGGAATAAACCCATGACCGTGCCGACATCTGCTGCAACTTCCGCTTATCAGGCAACTTCTCAACTAATAGACTCTATCGCACAGGGCGGGAATCAGTCACCATCTGGTTCGGTCGCTGAGGCTGGCAATAGCTTTAAGGAACTTTTGGGTCAGGCTGTTGGTAGTGTCAGTGAAGCTGGCAGCAATGTAGAAGCGCAAACCATGGCTGCGGTTCAAGGTAAAGGTGATATGATCGATGTTGTAACGGCTGTTGCAGAAACCGAAGTGGCGCTTCAGTCTATGGTTTCGATGCGTGATCGTGTCATCTCATCTTATGAAGAAATCATGCGGATGCCAATCTAGGCAATTAGAGTCTAACTGTATTCGCTTAAGTTGAGGATTAAAACGATGAGCGGTGCAGAGGTTCTTGATATAGCGCGTGATAGCATCTGGACGCTTTTGTATGCTGGCCTACCGGTTATGCTTACTGGTCTGTTTGTCGGTCTGATTGTAGCCCTATTGCAGGCTTTGACGCAGGTTCAGGAATTGACGCTGGTTTTCATTCCTAAAATTATTGCTATGTTCCTTGCTGGTCTTTTTACGCTCCCTTTTGTTGGGAGTGTGTTGGGCGCTTTCGCGGAACGTATTTTCGAAAAGATAGTTTCGGGTGGCTGACGGCCTATGACCCTTGATTTTTTGCCACAGCTTGCCTTTGTCTTCATGTTGATTTTTGCACGTGTTGCGATGATTATCACCTTGATGCCTGGCGTCGGTGCACAAAGTATTCCGCAGCGCATCCGGCTGTCAGTCGCACTTTTGCTGACAGTCATCTTGGTGCCAGTGGTTGGTGATATTTTACCTCAAATGCCTACAGGTATTTTTGCCTTGGTCTTTCTCATAATCTCAGAAATTATCGTCGGTCTTTTTATTGGTATGACAGGCAGTATTCTTACATCTGCTTTGCAGACTGCTGGTGCATCAATTGCTTTTCAAACAAGTTTGTCTTCTGCGCAAAATACGGACCTTTCAACGGCAGTGCAGGGTACCCTTATTGCGAGTTTTTTGTCGATCATCAGCCTAACTTTGATCTTTACCATGAATATCCATCATCTCGTGATCGCGGCTATCCACGATAGCTACCAACTCTTCAAACCGGGAGAGCTTATGCCGGTGGGGGATGTGGTTGAGGCGGCGATTGGTGTTTTTTCTAAGGCGTTTGTGATTGGTGTTCAGCTTTCGTCCCCCTTCATTGTTATCGGGTTTGTGTTCAACGTTGGCGTTGGCATTCTGTCACGCTTGATGCCGCAGTTTCAGGTGTTTTTGGTGCTGCTTCCAGCCAATATTATGCTTGGCTTCTTCTTTATGTTCGCGCTCATTGGCACGATGATGATGTGGTATATTGAGCATCTTCGGGCCGGTATTTCCGTCTTCTTGGTACAATAGGAGTGATGCATGGCGCAAGAAGATGAAGATGGCACGGAGAAAACCGAAGACCCCACCGAAAAGAAGCTGCGCGACGCGCAAGAGAAGGGTGATGTTGCCAAAAGTCAGGAAGTGAACACTTGGTTCATTATGGCGGCCTCGCTCGTTGTTATCATCGGCTTTTCAGGCAGTACGGCCGAGCACTTGATGGTCTCTTTTGCTGGAATAGTGGAACATTCCTATTCTTTGCCTGTTGATGATGGGGGCTTGAAAAAGCTTTGGTATTTGATTGGTCAAATGTTGATTATGCCCTTGCTACTTCCGCTGGGCGTTTTGGCGATTGCGGGATTGGTTGGAAATATCATTCAGCATGCTCCGGTTTTATCACTAGAACCGTTGACGCCTAAGCTGTCGAAGATTTCGCCTGTTGCAGGTTTGGGGCGGTTGTTTTCGAGCCAAAGTCTTTTGAACTTTGGCAAGGGGCTCGTGAAAATTACGATGGTTACTCTGTTGCTAGTTGCTGTCATCTGGCCAGAGCGCGATAGCCTTGATCTGCTGGTGAGCACAGATATTTCTCAAGTGCTACCGGTTGTGCTGTCGCTTACAATCAAACTGGTAGGGGCGACCTTCGCGCTTTTCACGGTTATTGCTATTGTCGATTATGCCTATGAAAAATGGAAATGGATGGAAAAGCAGAAAATGACCTTGAAAGAGGTCAAGGACGAGCACAAGGCACAAGAAGGCGACCCGCAGATTAAAGGTCGCATTCGTCAGATCCGTCAAGAGCGTGCTCGTAAACGCATGATGGCAGCTGTGCCTGAAGCGAGCGTTATTGTTACCAACCCGACGCACTATTCCATTGCGCTGAAATATGAAAAAGGCATGAATGCACCTTTGCTTCTCGCTAAAGGTATTGATGATGTGGCCTTCAGAATTCGTGATGTAGCGAAGGAGCACGATATACCAATTGTCGAAAGTCCACCGCTTGCTCGCGCGCTTTATGCAACCGTTGAGATTGATGAAGAAGTGCCAAGCGAACATTATCGCGCTGTTGCAGATGTTATCGGCTATGTCATGAAGTTGAATGCAAGACGTGGTTGGCGTTCAAAAAGCCCTTAGAACCTGATCAAAAATGAATTGGTTACCATCAAGCAAGCATATTGTAGATGAGTTTTGAAATAATAATGGTGCCAACAATAATCAAAAGGATGGCTACAATCAAACGTAATGTTGGACGCGGCAAACGATGCGCAAAGTTGCTTCCTCCCCACGCTCCAAGAGAAATGCCAACTCCTAGTGCGCAACCCAAGACAATATCAAGCGTACCCGCATATGCATTTCCTGCCGTGGCCAATATGGCGATAGGAAGTTGTATGGCCTGAGCTAAACCTATCGCCATTAGAACCGGTAATTGGATCCACATTAAAATCGGAATAAGGACCAGCGGACCGCCCGTCCCGGTGAGGGCGGATAAAAATCCTGTAGTGGCTCCTATGCTGACAAGCTTCTTTTTACCGAGAGCAACGTCAATAGTTTCATTGTTCGCTACTTTGGTAATCAGCGTTTGGATGCCAGAAGCGATGGCTAATATACCGATACATGCTTCCAAAAAAACGCCGGGTGATATGTTAACAGTGAATGCTCCAGCCAGTGCCGCAGGCATAGCTCCAACGGACATCCAGATCACCAAATCCCAACGGATTGACTTATGACGCGCGTAGATAATCGTGCCTACCGTCCCAGAAATTAAATAAGCAAACATCGCTGCTGCAATGGCGGTGCGAATATCAATTCCGCCAAGATAGGTAAGCAGCGGTATTAAAATAACACCACCAATACCCACGCACCCGATAAGCAGGCCTGCAATCAGACTGTATAGGATAAACGGTAAAAATTCTGAAAGGATCATTAGATACGCACGATTCTAATTTGGATCAGCATACTTATATGTAAGTTATTAGGAGTGCTGGTGTCGATGGTAAAATTTAATTTTGCGAAAGCCTATGTTTCTCAAACACTTAAGGCTTTGAAATATATCTTTTAAAAACATGTAATTATTTGGCGTTGTGTTTTTTATAGAGGTTTTTGCAAAGGTTAACAGATTAACCTTTATAAATTGCTAAACTAATATAGTGCAGGTCTTTTTTATCTATATATTTCAATGAGTATTTCATTTTAACCTTCTGTATTTACTGTGAAAAGTACTTTCAATTGCATTAAGATATATTAATTTCGTATAAATACTCATGGATGGTGGTGTTCCAATTTATCGTGAGGCTAAGATGCGGAAATTAGTGAATACAAATTTTAAAAAATTTAAAAGTGACCTAAAAGGCAGCTTTGCAATTATGACAGCTATCGTTGGTGCTGTTACGGTTTTCGCTGTTGGATCAGCGGTAGATTATACCAACTTTTTGACGGCTCAGCGTGTGGTAAGAAGCGCCATTGATTCTGCAAGTATTGCAGCGGCTATTGAGCTTGATGAAGGCGGAAGCTTTTCAGGTTCGAATGGTGCTGAAGAACAAGCACAACAAATATTTGCAATTAATGTTCAAGATTCTGGTTTGATTGATGTTAGCGCTGTAACTGGCAGCTTGCGCGTGGTGCAAGCACCTGGCACTCGTGAGGTCGTTGCAACTGCTGATCTCGTGGTTCCAACGTATTTCGCAGGCATTTTTGGTTTTGACCAACTAAGCACAACGGTTTCATCGACAGCAGGTTTTGAAGAAGAAATAACCGAATTTGTCTTTGTTCTGGATAATACAGGTTCTATGAGCAGAAGCATCAATGGTAGCGCCAACAATAATGAGCGGATCAGTGCTTTAAGGACGGCGATGCTTGATACGATTGATCTGGTATTACCGGCATCAGGCGTGAATGATGATCTAGTGCGTGTCGGTATTGTTCCTTATGCTACATCGGTTAATTTGGGTAGTTTTTATGAAGCAGCGGTCAGCCCGTTTAGTGATAGTTTTAGCGATTCTATTCATACGTGTGTGACAGAGCGTGAAGGCTCTAATCAACGTGAAGATGTTCAGCCTATTTTGAATGTACAAAGTCAGCAAACTTTTAATCAGCAATCTGTCCGCGAAACATATTATGAGACGGATGTGCGCATTCGCACGACTGACGTTACCCAATTTCTCAATAATGATGGTGACTTAGTTGACACTAGTGAAGATTCTTGTCCCGATACTGCGGTCCGTCCTTTGACAAATGATCGTCAGGCTTTGATCGATGATATCAATAGTTTTAATCCGAGCGGCTTTACCTCTGGTCATATAGGTGTTGAGTGGGGGCTTAATCTTTTGTCAGAAAATTGGCAGGGATTTTGGTCTAGTGTAGATGCTGATTCTAGTCCAGCCGATTACAACACACCAAATGTTCGCAAGGTTTTGGTTGTGATGACGGATGGTGAATTCAATACGCAATATTTGGATAACCCTGCAAGAAATCCTTCTCAAGGCCGGATTCAGTCGGAGGCTGCGACCCGTGCATTTTGTGATTTAGGAAAATCGGCTCAACGTGGAATTGAGATTTATGCGATTTCTCTAGGCCGTCAAGTTGAGGCTAACAACCCAGATACGCCTGCTAATATTTTACTGCAAGATTGTGCTTCTGATGATGCGCCTGGTGATCTGGTCAGTCATTTTCAAACAGCGGGTAGTCTGAATGATTTAAGAAATGCCTTTACGTCTATTGTTGAGCAGAGCGTGAGTCCGCGCCTGACACAATAAACACCGAATAGAACAGAAAAGACCGTACCGATAAAATCATCGGTACGGTCTTTTTGTGTTTATTTTAAACGTCGCCTGTATATTCGCCGCGTGCGGGATAATTGTTTGGGATCGCAAAATCAAGCGCACCAACAAGTTCAGAGAAGTGAGGACGCACAAACGGCATAGTTTGTGTTGAGCCGTAATAAAGCGTTTGTTGTGCGGTGACCATAAACAAGCCAGGCTCGGAGAAGAGGGCCGGTTCGTCAATGCCGATGGAGGTTTTGCCGCGTGATGTCGAAATATAAAGGCCCCATTCTTTTGCTTTTGAAAGGCTAAGATCATATCCAAACCGCAGAGCTTTTGCCTCTATCTTGTCAGCCATGGCGCGGGTGCGTTCTTCCCCATCTGAACTGACGGCAATGCATGAAACACCGCGTTCAGCAAAATCAGCAACACGTTTTTCAAGTTCCGTTAGATAGTTAGCGCAGATCGGGCAATGTAGTCCGCGGTAAAAACATACAATGGTGCCACGCTCCTGGCTGTCTGTTGTAAGATCAAATGCACCGTGGTCGAGCGTTTGCAGTTTTAGGTCAGGGGTTTTTTGACGAGGAATTAACATGATAACTTTCTAACGTTGTTGGGAGGAGTATCAAAAGCATAATTCTATTTTTTGGTAGTGAGAATTATTGGATCAGTTGATTTTTAACATAGTGGCTCTGTAATTTAACGCGACTTAAGTATTTTTAATCGATAAGTTGCGCATAGTGAATTTTGATTCGAGCAGATGCTCATTATCCTAATTATAACGCGAAGGACGGGCTGTTGTGAGCTCAGCTGATGATAGTAAAAAAAATGCTGATAAGCGCGCATCGCGTGATCTAGGCAGTGTGGCCCGCCAGTCGGTTTCTGAGACAGGGTATATTTTCAATCAAGGGCAAACATCTGCCCCAGGTAAGTTCGCGCGTTATGGTGTCGGTTTGCTGGTTTTGATTGGCTTGATTGTCGCCGGCCTTATCGGCACATTTCTTTATCTTGGTGAAGAGGCAGCTGAACCGTTTCTTTTGTTTTTATTGGGTGCGCTTGCTGTTGTTGGGATTTTTACACTTTTTGCAGCAGCTGTTGGTCTTTTGAGCTTTGGGACTGGTGGGAATAGTTCTCCGGTAGATTATAACGCCCTGGAAGCGCTTGATGATGCGCATGTGCTGAGCGGGCGTGACGGTCGCATTTTATTTGCTGATGCGACCTACGCCAAGCTAATTGGAGCGGTGAGCGCCCATGATATCCGTTCGGTTGAACGCGTGTTCGGTGTTGAAGAAGGCTTGAACGAACCTTTGTTTCGATTGTCTGTTGCCGCAGCCGAACGTCGCGTTTTGAGCGAAGAAATTAGACTTGAAAAGCCTCTTGGAATTAAGGGTGATAAGCCAAACGGTCCGTTTTGGTATCGACTTTCTACATATCCAGTTGCTGATAAGAACGAAGAACAACAAACAACACTTTGGCGCGTTGCTGACATTACGCGGGAACGCACTGAACAGGAATTTGCTTTTCAAGAACTTCAAAATGTCATCAACTATCTTGATCATGCACCGGTTGGGTTTTTCTCAGCTGAGGCGGACGGCAAGATTTCCTATATCAATGCAACTCTGGCAGGTTGGTTGGGTCTTGATCTGACCGAGTTTGAGGTGGGTCGTATACATCTTTATGAGGTTGTGCGCGGCGATGGCGCGGCACTACTCAACACAACCAAGGGTGAGGCCGGTACGACACACACTGAGGTCATTGATATTGATTTTGTAAAGGACAATGGACAAAGCTTGCCTGTTCGATTGTTGCATTTGACACCCTTTATGGACAACGGTGTTCCTGGCCCCACACGTACGGTTGTTCTCAACCGTTCAGGTGGTGATGCTGATGATGTCGACGCCATGGATAGCAATGCTCAATTCTCTCGTTTCTTCAATTCGGCACCGATTGCGATCGCAACCCTTAATGATAAGGGTGAGCTGGCTCGCGCTAACGCATCCTTCGTGAGTTTGTTTAAAACAGGTAAAACGGATACGTGTGATATTGCTCTGTTTGATTTGATCTCAGACAATGACCGTGAAAAATTGCTTCAAGGCATCAAAGCTGCGCGCGATGGGCAAAGCGAAATTTTGCCCGTTGATGTTGCCCTTAAGGGTGAACTTGAATCATGCGCTAGATTGTTTATTAGCACTGTTGAGTCATCAGACACTGAGAGCGAGGATGGCGAAGGTGCGGAGCAGGAGATAGCAGTGCTTTATGCTATCGATACCACCCAGCAGCGCGTTCTTGAATTGCAGTTTGCCCAAAGTCAAAAAATGCAGGGGATCGGGCAGCTTGCAGGCGGCATTGCGCATGATTTCAATAATATGCTGACGGCGATACTCGGATTTTCTGATTTACTTCTGCAAAAGCATAGTCAGACGGATCCTTCCTTCCAAGATATTATGAACATCAAGAATAGCGCGAGCAAGGCTGCTGGCCTTGTTCGACAACTGCTAGCCTTTTCACGGCGTCAAACCTTGCGACCGACGATCATTGACCTTCGCGATGTGATCGAAGACAGCGTTAATCTGCTTGAACGTCTGCTGGAAGATAAGGTCAAGCTCGAGGTTACTCATAGTCGTGACTTATGGCCGGTGAAGGCGGATGTGAACCAGCTTGAGCAGGTGATCATGAATCTTACGGTCAATGCGCGTGATGCTATGTCGAAGGGCGGTAAGCTCACGATCGAGACCTCTAATCTCGCCAGCGACCAATGCGATACGGAATCGATGAAAGGCCTTGTACCGGCTGAATATGTTTTGATTAAAGTTGCTGACAACGGTACCGGCATGTCACCAGAAACCATGGAGAAAATTTTTGAGCCGTTCTTCTCGACCAAAGATGTGGGTGAGGGTACCGGACTTGGGCTTGCGACGGTCTATGGCATTATCAAACAGACGGGTGGTTATATTTATCCGGTCAGCGAAGTGGGCATAGGAACCACGTTCAATATCCTGCTGCCGCGCCATATTGTTATTGAGGGCGAAGAAGCCAAAACTAAAACCCTTGAGAAGCCGGTTGATCTGTCAGGTGAGGGCAACATTCTACTTGTGGAAGATGAAGAGGCAGTGCGTGCGTTTTCTTCTCGTGCGCTACAGGCCAGAGGCTACACTGTCCATGAGGCATCCAGCGGCATTGATGCGCTTGAGAAGATGAAAGAGGTCGGCCATGAGATTGACTTGGTGGTGTCTGATGTTGTGATGCCTGAAATGGATGGCCCAACGCTTCTGGGCGAGCTACGCAAAGACTATCCGAACCTGAAATTCATTTTCGTCTCGGGCTATGCGGAAGAGGCTTTTGAAAAGCATCTGACCGAGGGCGTTAAATTTGCCTTCCTGCCTAAACCTTTCTCACTTAAACAGCTGAGCACAAAGGTGAAAGAGGTGATGGGGATGGACGCAGAGCAAGATGGGGAGTAATTCTCAACTATCATTGATATCGATGAGAACGTTGAATGTGATTTCCAACTCTTCATTCTGGCGAGGGCCGCGTAGCGTTTGTTTTAAGTTCCCACGACCATCGAACAAGAGCAAAGTGACATGCGGCACACCGTAGCGGGAAGCAAAACGGCGACCTTCTTGTGTGCGTATATTAGCAACGCGATAATTAAGGGCGCTGTCATCCACCGCTTTTAGCGCTTGGCGCACTTCTTTTTGAAGCGCCGTACAAAGCGAGCAACCGGGATCATGAATTTGCACCACCATCGGCGTTCCGTTTCCAAGTTCTGTGAGATCCTGCTCTAGGCGTGATGCGAGAACTGAGCGATACATATAAGCACCTGCTCCCCCCAAGAGGAGGACGCCTATCACGGTGTTTCTAAGTGTCTTTAGGGTCTTACGCTTTTTTAAATCCCGCGCTTGCGTCGCATCCAGCGGAGCAGCACTCTTTTTTCCTCGTTTATTATTAGGCTTTTGCGATTTACGCTTCTTGCTCATTTTAATCCTTGATAATTTGCTCTCATAAATTGGATGGATAGAATAGGTGTGTCTTCTTGATGTTCAGTTTTCGTATTTAACATTTTATTCAAACCAGTTACAAAGAATTGTGCGGCTTGTTCTTTTGCTGCTAATTTTCGGTCGTGCTCTCCTACTCGTGCAATCTGTTTAGAGATTGAATTTACCGTTCACAGTGTACCTCGCTATCCCATCTTTAAATTATGCTTCTTCACTATTGTGGATCAGTTGATAAATTGAACTAGTCTAATTAGCTATTTATTCTTTATATGAGTGCGAGATAAGGAAATTTAGAAAAATGAAATTACGACGCCGCATTTACATGCAGTTAGATCCAAAAGTTTGGACTGAAGAAGGAATGTCACCACTCAATGTGGGCATACTTATTGCTGTTTTAGTGAGTATTATCGTTGTGATATTACAGTCAGAGCCAGAAATTTTTTCGGCTTATCCATCAGTTTTTATTAGTTTAAATTGGGTTTTTGGGGTTTTTTGTTCTATCGAATATATCGTGCGTCTATGGGCGATGGGTGAAGCGCATGAATATAGCGGTTTCAAAGGGCGGTTACGTTATGCGGGTACTTTCGCCAGTGTGCTGGATCTCGTAGCAACTATATCAATATGGATCGATTTACTCTTCGGGATACCTGGTGTTTATGGCTTGATCTGTAGAATGGCTCGGGCATTACGCGTTTTGACGTTATCTAGAAACAGCAAAGCGGGGGTCGCCTTACGGTTGCTCTTAGTCGCTGTTGTCGATCGATCAACTGAATTAATGTTAAGTTTTATGCTGACACTTACAGTGATGCTTGTTACCGCGACAGCCTTATTTATTATCGAGGGACAAGCTCAACCCGATGCTTTTGGTTCTATTCCGAGATCGATGTGGTGGGCATTAGCAACTTTGACCACAGTTGGTTATGGGGACACCTATCCGATTACAGCTGCGGGCAAGGTATTTGCTGGTATTGCCACTCTTACCTCTATTGCTATCGTTGCAATGCCAACAGGAATTTTAGCAGCAGCATTTTCTGACGCGTTTCAGAAACTACGCAAACCATGATTACTATTCATGGCTTTGTTATCTATTTACACTTACGAAGTCACTATCTGAATGGCCGCTTTCCGTAACATTAGATAACACAGATTGCAGGGTAATAAATGGCGCCCACCCCTAATAAAAAACGCCGAAAAACCATAAAACTCTTCCGCTCGCGGGGTTGCTCAACTCACAAAGCCAGTGGGATGCATCTGAGTTTCTTGTTTCAGTCACCTATTGAAGCGGCAAGCCTTTGGCGATCCAACCGGGGCCCTCTTTCGATCCCAGCATACCCTCTTTCACATTATAGACGTTTGAATAGCCATTTTTTTCCAGAATGCGGATCATGTGAGTTGAACGAATTCCATGCGCACAAATGAGTGCCACGGGAGCCGTTTTGTTACCCTTTGTATGTCGTGCGATATGATCAAGAAAGCCTTTTTGATGCATAGAGATTTTTGCTGCGTTTTTCGCAACACCTGTTTGCTTCCATTCAGACGGTCGACGGATATCGACAAGAAGAAGGTTGCCCGATTTTGATTGCTGATTAGCCTTTGTGACGGACATGAATTCAGCGGCAAAAACACTGCTTATGGAGCTTGTAGATATGATAAAAATCGTGAGTAGATTCAATAATAACTTCATGGACTTTCCTTAAACATCTTTCATCCATTGTCCATCCAGCGGAGTAACGCGTTTCTTGGGCATATCAATGCTCCACTAGCTTTGTTC
The DNA here is from genome assembly GCA_039989895.1 of Hyphomicrobiales bacterium. NCBI lineage: Bacteria > Pseudomonadati > Pseudomonadota > Alphaproteobacteria > Hyphomicrobiales > Hyphomicrobiales bacterium. The sequence continues at coordinate 1,166,970 of JBDXGY010000006.1, read as the reverse complement.
CTGATTATCAAAAATGGAGAGTTGGTAGCTTACTCCAAAATCGCTGGGAATTCAAAGGGATGGGGTCTTTGCGATGCCTTACCTCTTGTCTGCTTACTGTCGTGCACTTAGTGACTAATCTTCGATGATTTATGGCCAGCTAGAGTCATGCTGTTAACGAACTTACTTTAATCTTGTGAGTATCTCGCAGGGAATTTTTAGAAATGTATCGATTATTGCATCGTTACACAGGCATATATTTAGTTTAAATTAGGGTAATTATTATGAAGTCATCTAAGAGCAGTTTATTTGAAAATTTAAAAATTCGCACACTCGCACTTTTAGTCATCAGTCTTGTGTTGGTTACAGGTGTGATTTTCGTTGGTAGTTCCGTTGTGAACTCATTTAATATCCGCGAAGCCCAGCATGTCTGGAACAAATACAAAACTGATACTTCTCCAAAATCACAGGCCCTTAACTCTATTGTCCAGCATCTTGGTTATGGTGGTATGATCCACCACTTCAAAAATTATGTTCTTCGTAAAGACACACCACGAATTGCAAAGTTTCAGGTCTCTGCGGGGGCTGCTATGGCGGCACTCGATCAATATGGAAATACAGACCCAAGCGCTGAAGAAGCGGCAGCACTCGATGCACTTCGCAACACTGTTGCTGATTATAGCCAGAAAATATTGGCCGTAAGCAGTCTGGCAGCAGAAGGCAAGACCGCACGAGAAATAGATCAAACAGTCAAAGTCTCTGATAAAGCAGCGCTTGATGGATTGGCAGTGCTGAATAAAGTAGTTCAAAGTGCGCACGCCGGTGGTGAAGGCAATACTAAGACAGAACTGGTCGGAAGCATGCGCGCTGGATTTGGTTACGGCGGTATGATTCATCAGTTCAAAAACTATGTCATAAGGCAGGATGCACCTCGCATTGAAAAAGTGCAAAAGACGATGAGTAATGTCCTCGTCGTGATTGAGAAATATCGCGCTTTGAAAATCAACGACCAGGAGAAACAGGCTCTCGCAGATATCACAGGTGTTATTGAGACCTACAAAGCAGGTTTAGTAAAGGCGACAAAGCTCGCCAGTTCTGGCCAAACACCCGAGCAGATAGATAAACAGGTAAAAGTGAGCGATGGACCAGCCATCAAAGGTCTAGCAACTTTAGTGAACTTAGCTGGACGCGAAATGGCGGCTGATGGTGCATTGCTGTCGAAGGATCTAGCAGTAACGACAATGATTACCAATCTGGTCCAGATCATTGCACTCGTATCTTCGCTTTTGCTTGTCGCCCTTGTTTATGTGGTTCTTTTTCAAAGAATTTTGCATCCCGTCAACGGGATTACCAAAGCGATGACCTCGCTTGCTAATGGTGATGATGGAGCAGACGTCTCCAAGTTTAGTCAGAATAATGAGATCGGTGAGATGGCGAGCGCTGTTCAGATTTTCAAAGATCATGCGATTGACCGAGCCCGCCTTGAAGAGAAGGCATCCGGAGATGATGTAGCCCGGGAAAAACGGCAACAAGCTGTCGATAATCTAATTGTTGAATTTCGCACGGCTGTCGATAAAAGCCTTTCTGCTGTTACCGCTAATGCGGAGACGATGACGTCAACCGCAAAGGCATTAACGGAGACGGCCGTAGCCACAGGTGAGCGGGCATCTAATTCAGTTGAAGCATCTTCCAATGCCCTTTCTAATGTTCAGACTGTTTCTGCTGCAGCTGAGGAACTTTCTGTTTCAATCAGTGAAATTTCCCAACAGGTTGTTGAAACTGAAGAGATGGTTAGTAATGCGACAAGCACTTCGCAAGATGCCAATTCAAAGGTGGCGGGTCTTGCAGATGCTGCTGTAAAAATAGGAGATGTCGTATCGCTCATTTCCGATATTGCAGAACAAACCAATCTTCTGGCATTGAATGCAACAATTGAGGCTGCGCGTGCCGGGGATGCTGGTAAAGGTTTCGCCGTGGTTGCCTCAGAAGTTAAGGCACTTGCAAGCCAAACGGCAAAAGCCACAGAAGAAATTTCACAGCAGATAAGCACCATTCAAGGGTCAACGAATGATACTGTTGGTGCGATCAATGCGATTTCAAAGAAGATGGACGATGTTAATGAGAGTATCGGATCGATTTCGTCTTCTGTAGGACAACAAGGTCTTGCTACTGGAGAAATTAGCCAGAACGTTAGTCAAGCAACCGATGGTACAAGCCAGGTCGTTAAGAATATCGAAGGTGTGAACACAGCGGTAGACAACATCACGGATTCAGCCACTCAAGTAACCTCTGCAGCCATTAAGGTTGATGAAGAGGCCCAATATTTGAACAAAATAGTAGGTAACTTCCTCAAGGAAGTCGCTGCGGCCTGATGCTCGGTCCATTTATCGAGAATTGAATAAGTCCTGTGACGATATAATATCTTATCGTCACAGGGATGTAGCCTTTAGAGGTGAATGACTATTATCTGAAAGTTGCTGGGTAACAAGTTGTGCTGAACCAATAGTCCGCCTACTTTTTAGTGAGCTTTCAAATAGCACCGTGGCAAATATCTTCTTGCGCACCAAAAAAGCATTCCAAACATCTTAAACGCCAGCAGCTTTAAAACTTTTCAGCTCGCGGGCTTCTTCGTCCCATAAGGCGAGCGGGATGCATTTGAAGCTTTCAAAAAATGTGAGGCGGTTTACGTCGCGCAGGGCCGGGTAGTCTTTCATGACCTTTGGCAGCTGGTAATAAGGTATGCGGCTGGAGAGGTGGTGGATGTGGTGTAGGCCGATATTGGCTGTGAACCAGCGGAACGGCTGGGGAATGTCATAATGCGAGCTGCCGTAAAGCGCCGCCTCATGCCAGTTCCATTCGTCGTCATGGTCCCAGCTCATATCTTCAAACTGGTGTTGAACGAAGAACAGCCATATGCCGATCGTGGGAGCTATGACCGCGATGGGAATATGGATCATCAGAAAGATTTTCCAGCCCACAAGCCAGATGAGCCCCGCAAACAAAAGAGCAAGTGATAGATTGGTGCCCATGGTGCTAACCCAAGGACGAAGGCCGTTGCGGGTTTGGCCGAGCGGCAATCTTTGATCAAACAAAAAGATGAACCACGGTCCAATGCCAAACATCACATAGGGGTTTCGGTACATGCGGTAGCAAAACTTTTTCCACGGCGTGGAGGCATTGTATTCGTTGACTGTCAGCGTGCTGATGTCACCAAAGCCACGGCGTGCTAAATTGCCAGCGCCAGCGTGGTGTATGTTGTGAGCGTATTTCCAGAAGAAATAGGGTGTAAAGGTGAGAACACCGATTAAGCGTCCCGTCCAATCATTTGCCGTTCTGCTGTTGAAGAACGCGCCGTGACCACAGTCATGCTGGATCAGGAAGAGGCGGAGGAGAAAACCGGCTGTTGGTATGATCAGTAAAAGACCTGCCCAATAGCCTAAGTGCAGTGCATAGGCTGTTGCGGCCCAAAAACCGAAAAACGGCAACACTGTAATAAATATTTCAATTAGCGCTCTTTTATCATTAGGTGCGCCATAAGGCGCTAGCAACTTAGCCCAGTCACGTGCCGTTGGCTCGTTTGGCGTAGAGGTACTTGATTCGGCGCTAATGTCTGTAATGACGTTCAATTTTTTACACTTTTGATTTTGCGAGGAAACTATATCGTCGCTCAAAAGCTAGATTGAACGTCATCTTGTAAAACTGCTATGCAGCTTCAATTTTGTCCACAGAAGTCTTGCCGCTGCGCTGATCGATGGCTGTGTCAAAAAGAACAACTTGGCCTTCGCTCAATGGTGACATTCCAGAACGCTCTAGAGCAGTTGCATGGACGAATACGTCCTTTGAACCATCTTCAGGTTGGATAAAACCAAAACCTTTTTGATCGTTATAGAATTTCACTGTACCTTTAATCATAAAAACGTCCTTCATATGCCGCGAGTTTCACGGCGTTTTTTTTAAAATGTCGATTTTGAAAAAAACTGATAAGGGCGCTTTCCGTCGGTAACGGTGCTACTTAGGCAGTGATCGGCAAATATCGATGGGTTACCCTTACCGATCAAATGCGTTAATTTCAAGCTCGATTACGCAGAACTAAAAAAAATTAATGTTGGCTGGTTTTACTTATTCATCTAGTCGTCATTTTTGACGCTACAGGCTCCGCCACCTAAAACGCAGAATTTTGAGCAAAAGGGATGATTGAGCTGAACCCGCTTTGCGCTCTCAGCCAGTGTTGAATCAAATTCGAATTCATCCTCATAAGGCAGCAGAGTACAGGCTATGACTGCCGGTTTTTCTGCGCCTTTACGCTTCACCACCATGCGCGAAGAGGCGCACATCATATCATTGGGATTAACGCTCAAAATATCCCAGCACTCGTTGGTGATTTCAGGCACGCTGGTCTCTGGCGCCATCTCGGGGAAAAGAACCAGTTGTTTATGGCTCGAGGCATCTACAGCAATGTTGTTTTCAACAAAAAACTTGGCATAGCCTTCGCGCAGTTTTCCTTCATTCTCGCCCCAGCGGGTGCGTCCGGCAATGTCGAGGGTGAAGGCGTGATCAGAAAGCCATTTTAGGCCCTCAAGCATGGGCTGCCACGTGCGGGGCCCGCGTTCTTCTTCATGAAACATTTTGGAATAATGATCGATGGAGACACGCAGCGTCAGTTGACTGTTATAGCGTTCATTCAGAGCCAGTAATTCTTTCTTGAAGCGCATCATAGGACGCATGGCATTTGTGAGCACGATCAGCTGAAAGCCACGGCTCAAGCATTCTTCCATGATGGCTATAATTTCGCGATTCATGAAAGGCTCACCGCCTGTGATGCCAATTTCACGGGTGCCCATGGCCTCATGCTTAATCTCATCAAGATAAGCGATAACCTCATCGTGGGTGATATATACAAGGCGGTCGTTTTTTGGAGATGATTCGATATAGCAATTGGTGCATTCTATATTGCACAAGGTGCCAGTGTTGATCCAAAGCGTCTCTAACTTCACCAAATCCACATAGCCCCGCACCTCGCCATTGGCGGTTGTTATCGGGTCATTAAATTTTGGGGCGGTTTTGGGTTCGTTCTTGTCTGGCGCTTGTGTTTTGTCTCGCGAAAGATCATGCGAAGAGCGCGTCAGGTTTTCCATTAAAGTCTCACTTGCGACGTATTATTGAATTTGGCGATAATCTCGCAGGTAATTGATTTTTTTTCAATCTACAAATGAAGTCCTAGCAAAAACGTGAAGCAATATGCACGGCTCGCTCTCCTTGCTCTATGACGAGAACTCCTGATTCGTCTTTGGTGTGTTTTGTGGTGTTTTGAGTGGCGCAGGTTTTGTTTTGTCCTATATCAACTCAGCGTTGCTCGTTATCACGGCTGATTTAGCTGGAAGCGCTTTAAATGGAATGAGTTAGAATATAAAAAGAACACTCTACTGATTTCTTATTATATTCAATTAGTTATAGGGGTCTTGCATTATGAGAACAAATAGGGTACATTAGGGATAGATGGGCATAGCTCAAATTTTATTCGCGTTGAACTTGCGCAGACAACAAAGGGGATTATCGTGGCTCAAAATGGATTACGTTTGGTAGAAGGTTCTAGCATGGATAAAACGAAGGCGCTTGATGCGGCCTTAAGTCAGATTGAACGGTCTTTTGGTAAAGGCTCGATAATGAAACTCGGTACGACCAGTACGGCACTAGACATTGAAACGGTGTCTACTGGTTCAATCGGGTTGGATATTGCGCTTGGTATTGGTGGCCTGCCGCGTGGTCGTATTGTTGAGGTATATGGTCCTGAATCATCAGGTAAAACCACGCTTGCGCTTCATACGGTTGCTGAGGCTCAAAAAACCGGCGGTATTTGTGCCTTTGTCGATGCCGAACATGCGCTTGATCCCATTTATGCCCGCAAGCTTGGTGTTAATCTGGATGAACTTTTGATTTCTCAACCGGATACGGGCGAACAGGCCCTTGAAATTACCGATACATTGGTACGCTCTGGTGCGGTGGATGTTCTGGTGATCGATTCGGTTGCAGCGCTCACACCGCGTGCGGAGATCGAAGGCGAGATGGGTGATTCATTGCCTGGTCTTCAGGCTCGTTTGATGAGTCAGGCTTTGCGGAAACTGACAGCATCGATTTCGCGCTCGCGCACGATGGTGATTTTCATCAATCAAATTCGTATGAAAATCGGCGTGATGTTCGGTAGCCCAGAAACCACTACGGGTGGTAACGCGCTAAAATTCTATTCCTCGGTACGCCTTGATATTCGCCGCATTGGCGCCATCAAAGAGCGTGATGAGGTGACGGGTAATCAGACCCGGGTCAAAGTTGTTAAAAATAAAGTGGCGCCGCCTTTCAAACAAGTCGAATTTGACATCATGTATGGGCAGGGTGTTTCTAAGACTGGAGAAATTCTTGATCTTGGCGTGAAGGCCGGTCTTGTTGAAAAATCAGGCTCTTGGTTTTCCTATGATAGCGAGAGGTTGGGGCAGGGGCGTGAGAACTCTAAACAGTTCCTCGCGGACCATCCCGAAATCGCTGATAAAATAGAACTGTCTATCCGACAAAACGCAGGCCTTATTGGAGAAAAACTTCTGGAAGAAGGGGAGCCTGAACCGGAAGTTACAAGCCCTGATGAATAGATGGGCAGATAGATTAAGTCGAATGAATATTCGCGGTTGACAGCGAGTAAATGATAGACTGAATAGAATATTATAAAGGTGCTCAGTTTTCTGGGCACCTTTTGTGTTTTATGTGAATGGTTTTATGATTGAATCAAGGCTTGACGTGGACAAGGCTTTCCCCGATCACTAAGAAGAAATCACGATCTATATTGGGCATACAAAATGCGTGATATAGAAAATGCCTACGCCTTGTTGATTGGAACCTATGTATGAGCAGTGTCAACGATATTAGAAAAGCTTTTCTTAGCTATTTTGGTGATGAAGAGCATGAAATTGTGACATCCGGTCCGCTTGTCCCGCGTAATGACCCAACATTGATGTTTACCAATGCTGGAATGGTGCCTTTTAAAAACTATTTCACAGGTCTTGAAAAGCCACCTTATCCGCGTGCTGTGACCTCACAAAAATGCGTGCGTGCAGGTGGTAAGCATAATGATCTCGATAATGTCGGTTATACGGCTCGACATCATACGTTTTTTGAAATGTTGGGTAACTTTTCATTTGGTGATTATTTCAAAGAGCAAGCGATAGAACATGCATGGACTTTGATCACCCGCGATTTTGAAATTAACAAAGACCGTTTACTGGTGACCATTTATTCGGAAGATGAGGAAGCTGGTGAGTTATGGAAAAAAATTGCGGGTCTCCCCGAAGACCGCATTATAAAAATATCAACATCAGATAATTTTTGGTCAATGGGCGACACGGGACCTTGTGGGCCTTGCTCAGAAATATTCTATGATCATGGCGACCATATTTGGGGCGGACCTCCCGGCAGTGCAGATGAAGATGGTGACAGATTTATTGAAATTTGGAATCTTGTTTTCATGCAGTATGAGCAGCTCTCAAAAGAAGAGCGGATTGATCTGCCAAAGCCGTCCATTGATACAGGTATGGGATTGGAGCGCATTGCGGCACTCCTCCAAGGTCAGCATGATAATTATGAAATCGACCTGTTTAAATCTTTGATCGCGGCTTCGGTAGATGCAACCGGTGTCAAGGCAGAAGGCGATAACCGCGCAAGCCATCGTGTCATTGCCGACCATTTGCGTGCGACCAGTTTTCTCATCGCGGATGGTGTTTTGCCATCGAATGAAGGTCGGGGATATGTGTTGCGTCGTATTATGCGCCGCGCCATGCGTCATGCTCATCTTTTGGGTGCTAAAGATCCGCTGATTTGTCGCCTTGTGCCAACTCTTATTACCGAAATGGGACAGGCATTCCCAGAGCTTGTTCGTGGCGAAGGCTTAATCACAGAGACATTGCGCTTGGAAGAAGAACGTTTCCATAAAACATTAGATCGTGGTTTGAGTATTCTTGATGATGCAACGAGGAGCTTCAAAGAAGGCGATGTGCTCGATGGTGAGACAGCATTTAAACTGTATGACACTTATGGGTTTCCACTTGATCTGACGCAAGATGCATTACGTCCCCGTAAAATTGAGGTGGGTGTTGATGATTTCAAAGCTGCAATGGAGCGACAAAAAGCCGAGGCCCGTGCCTCATGGTCGGGTTCAGGGGATGCCGCAGATGATACGATTTGGCTGACTTTGCGTGAGCGTGTAGGTGTTAGTGAGTTTCTTGGTTATGAGATGGAACAAGCTGAGGCTGTCATCGTGGCACTTGTGAAAGAGGGAGCGGAAACGACCACGCTTCAAAGTGGCGACAAAGGCGCTATTATCTGTAACCAGACTCCCTTTTACGGTGAATCAGGTGGTCAGGTTGGTGACAAGGGCACCATCCGTTTAGGGGATGCGACATTTCAGGTCACTGATACGAAAAAGAAAGCCGACGGTTTGTTTGTCCATCATGGGGTTGTCAAAAAGGGCAGCTTTAATGTGAATGATGCGATTGAACTTAATGTCGATGGTGAGCGCCGCTCCGCTATTCGTGCCAATCATTCCGCGACACATTTGATCCATGAGGCCTTGCGCGAAGTGCTTGGCTCCCATGTTGCACAAAAGGGATCGCTGGTTTCTGATGAACGTCTTCGATTTGATTTTTCACATACAAAGCCGATTGACGACGATGAACTGACACGTATTGAAAATATTGCTAATGCGATTGTGCTTCAAAATGCTGATGTTTCTACACGTGTGATGGCGGTGGATGATGCAATTGAAGCCGGCGCTATGGCGCTTTTTGGTGAAAAATATGGCGATGAAGTGCGTGTTGTTTCAATGGGTGTCGCAATTGAGGGTGAGAAGGTGGGTGAAACCTATTCACTTGAATTATGTGGTGGCACGCATGTGAAGCGCACTGGCGATATTGGATTTATTAAACTGGTTCAAGAATCAGCAAGTGCGGCAGGTGTGCGACGGATTGAAGCTTTAACAGCAGATAAGGCGCGCCAAGCTTTTGACGCGCAAGATAAACAAATGCGGGCTTTGGCTGGACTTTTGAAAGTTGGTGTGGGCGATGTCACTGGACGAGTTGAAACACTGGTCGATGAGCGTCGTCGTCTTGAAAAAGAACTCAATGAAGCCAAAAAGCAACTTGCACTTTCTGGCGGCGGGCAAAGTGAAGACAAGCCAGTTGATGTGAACGGCACTCAATATCTTGGCCGTATTGTAAATGGGATTGCGCCAAAAGAACTTAAAGGCATCGTGGATGATGCAAAGCAATCACTTGGTTCGGGTGTGGTCGCGCTTATTGGCATCAGTGACGATGGCAAAGCTGGTATCGTTGTTGGTGTGACCAGTGATTTGACGGATAAAATCAGCGCTGTTGATCTTGTGCGCGTCGGCTCAGCAGCGCTGGGTGGCAAAGGTGGCGGCGGGCGCCCCGATATGGCGCAAGCTGGCGGTCCAGATGCAGAGCAAGCGGAAAAAGCGCTGGCTGGCATTAAAGATATGCTTGGTTCTGTTTCTTAAGGTATCATTTAATCAAAAAAAGGCCCGGATACTTCCGGGCCTTTTTGTTTATCCAACAGCTTTTTGAAGGTTTTCATCAACCTTATCAAGGAAGCCGATTGTTGAGAGCCATGGTTGATCTGGCCCAATGAGCAGCGCCAAGTCTTTTGTCATAAACCCTGTTTCAACAGTGTCGATGCAGACCTGCTCGAGCTTGGTGGCAAAGTCTGCGAGCTTTTTATTGTCATCCAGTTTCGCACGGTGTGCGAGGCCGCGGGTCCATGCGAAAATTGAGGCGATTGAGTTGGTTGACGTTTGTTCGCCTTTTTGGTGTTGGCGATAGTGACGGGTCACTGTGCCGTGGGCGGCTTCTGATTCAACGGTTTTGCCATCTGGTGTCATAAGAACAGATGTCATCAGACCAAGCGAGCCGAACCCTTGGGCCACAATGTCGGACTGCACATCGCCATCGTAGTTTTTACAAGCCCATACATATCCGCCGGACCATTTTAGGGCTGAGGCAACCATATCATCGATTAGACGGTGTTCGTACCAAATTTTAGCTTCTTCAAATTGCTCTTTGAATTCAGTTTCAAAGATTTCTTCAAAAATATCTTTGAAGCGACCATCGTAGACTTTCAAAATGGTGTTTTTGGTTGAAAGATAAACCGGTACTTTACGTTGCAGGCCATAGTTGAGAGAAGCGCGGGCAAAATCACGGATTGAATCGTCACGGTTATACATGCCCATGGCAACACCAGCAGAAGGTGCATCATAGATTTCATGTTCAATCTCGGTGCCATCCTCACCGACAAATTTCATTGAAATTGTGCCTTTGCCGGGGAATTTAAAATCTGTGGCGCGGTATTGGTCACCAAAAGCATGACGGCCAACGATGATCGGCTGGGTCCAGCCTGGGACGAGACGCGGTACGTTTTTACAGATAATTGGTTCGCGGAAAATCACGCCACCCAAAATATTGCGGATCGTGCCATTTGGTGAGCGCCACATTTTTTTGAGGTTAAACTCTTCAACGCGACCCTCATCAGGCGTGATCGTTGCGCATTTGATGCCAACACCATGCTTTTTGATGGCTTCAGCCGAATCAATTGTGATTTGATCGTCTGTGCGATCGCGCTCTTCAACACCTAGATCATAGTAATGTAAATCAACATCTAAGTAAGGGTGGATAAGCTTATCTTTGATAAAGGCCCAGATGATCCGTGTCATCTCATCGCCATCGAGCTCAACAACTGGGTTTGCGACTTTAATTTTGTCCATAATAATCCTCATGCCTAATTGCACGCATGGCGCGCGCGTTTTTCTTTATCAGGTCTATACCAAAGGGTTGGGCGGGCTGAAAGGGGCCTTTTGACTAATTTTTGGTTGGTGATGTCATTGTGATTTGTTAAACGGGCATATTAATCATGAAAGATGAGAAAAATGTCGGGTACGGACAAGAGTCGCACGCTTATTACGGGAGGACCGGTTGTGATTCTTGTGGAGCCGCAGCTGGGCGAAAATATCGGCACGGCTGCACGTGCTATGGCGAATTTTGGCCTGTCTGAATTGAGACTTGTTAATCCGCGAGATGGCTGGCCATCTGAACCTGCGCGGGCAGCTTCTAGCGGTGCGGATCATGTGATCGATGGTGTGGCAGTATTTGATACATTGGAAGAGGCAATCGCTGATCTGCATTTTGTCTATGCCACCACGGCTAGAGAACGAGATATGAATAAGCCTGTAGCAGAGCCTATCGAGGCCATGGGTTCGTTGTTTGCCAAAGAAAAAGCAGGTGAACGCACGGGAGTACTGTTTGGCCGAGAGCGCTGGGGGTTGAAAAACTGGGAAGTTGGTCTTGCCAATGAGATCGTGACTTTTCCGGTTAATCCGGCCTTTTCATCGCTGAACATTGCTCAAGCTGTGTTATTGATCGCCTATGAATGGATGAATGCTATGCAGCGTGGCCATGGATTGGTGGTCGAGACGGGCTTTGAGGCGCCAGAATTTCCACCAGCCACGCGAGCTGATATTGTCGGGGTGGTCGATCATCTCGTGGAAGCGCTCGATAAGGTGGACTATTTTTATCCTGAAGGGCGGCGTGAGCACCTTATCCAAAATCTGCGCCTTACCATGTCAAACGCGAATTTTACACAGTTGGAAGCGCGAAATTTTCGCGGTGTGATTGCAGCTCTTGATCGGCGTAAAACCCGTGGACAACTCGCTGACCTTGCAGCCATGCGTGATGATGATGAATGAGATGATGCGACCAGTTTTGACATTTGATTCAGGGCTTGGTGGCCTGTCCGTGTTTCGTCATCTGGTTGCAGCTGCGCCCAAGCTTGATCATATTTATGTTGCGGATGATTTGAGTTTTCCCGTTGGTGATTGGGAAGAAGGTGCTTTGATTGAGCATTGTATTAAAACTATTGGTGGGCTTATTTCTCAATATAATCCGTGCCTTGTGGTGATTGCTTGCAATACTGAATCAACTCTTATTATGGCTGCGTTGAGGGAAAATTTTGATATTCCCTTTGTTGGAACTGTACCGGCTGTGAAGCCTGCAGCCTCACAGACACAAACGGGCCTTGTGAGTGTTTTGGCAACGCCGGGCACTGTGAAACGTGATTATACACGCGCTTTGATGGATGCTTATGCCAGCCATTGCCGTGTGACCCTTGTGGGTGCAGGTCAGCTTGCCATGCTGGCGGAGGCTTACATGATTGAGGGATTTATTGACGAGAATGCTGTCTTAGCAGAAATCGAGCCTTGTTTTGTGGAGGATGGCGATAAAAAAACGGATGTTGTGGTTTTGGCTTGCACCCATTATCCGCTTCTTTTGCCGGTCTTTGAAAAACTTGCCCCGTGGCCTGTTCTATGGCTCGATCCAGCACCCGCAATTGCGCGGCAAGCTTTAGTGGTTTTAGATAGCAATATTGAAGGCGGAGGGCAGCGCCATTATCTTATGACATCGGGAGCCGCATTTCCAATGTCAGCGGTTGATCAATGCCTGCTGTGATCTATGCGATTTTCTAAGGTTAGACCTTAGGATCTGGTTGACATCAAGGGCTATGTGCCATACATCTCCGCCACCTATTCAAAAGAGTGAATTGGTACACCCGTGAAAACGCGGCGTCGCACGCTAAGTTTTCTGTCGTTCAAGGTTTCATATCTTGGAAAAGGAGGGCGTGTTTTCAAAAATAAAACAAGGAAACCACGATGGCAAAGCGTGAACAAGCTAAGTATAAAATTGATCGCCGTATGGGCGAAAATATCTGGGGCCGCCCTAAAAGTCCTGTTAATAGACGTGATTATGGCCCAGGCCAACATGGTCAGCGTCGTGCTAGCAAACTCTCAGATTTCGGTATCCAGCTGCGCGCAAAGCAAAAGCTAAAAGGGTACTATGGCAATATCTCTGAAAAACAGTTCCGCCGTATTTATGGTGAAGCTGTACGCCTGAAAGGCGATACATCAGAGAACCTTATTGGTCTTCTTGAGCGCCGTCTTGATGCGCTTGTTTATCGAGCGAAATTTGTGCCGACTGTTTTTGCGGCTCGTCAGTTCGTGAACCACGGCCATGTTAAAGTAAACGGCAAACGTGTGAACATTCCTTCCTACCGTTGCAAAATTGGCGATGTGGTTGAAGTGAAAGAAAGCTCAAAGCAGCTCATCATGGTGATTGAGGCTACTGGTTTGGCAGAACGCGATGTTCCTGAATATGTAGAAGTAGACCATAATAAATTGTCTGCCTCATTGGTGCGCATTCCAACATTAAGTGATGTGCCTTATCCAGTAATCATGGAACCAAACCTCGTCGTCGAGTTTTACTCACGCTAAACGAGAGTTCATAGAATTCAAAAAGCCGCCTTTATGGCGGCTTTTTTATTGCTTGCTCTCAGGCCTTTGTCATAAAAAGTCATAAAAAAAGCCATCCTGGAGTGGATGGCTTTTCTCAGTCTTAATTAAGAACGCTACTGAGCGTTATTTAATTTTTGCTGTACCCAGAATTACAGTGAATTTTTCACAATAGATGTAAACTTCATTGTATTTATCTGTGTCGATACCGGCTGGTACTGGGAATGTTGCTGCGCCTTTTTTGTGCGATAGCTTGTTGTGAATTTTTGTACCTTTGGCGTATTTTCCGCCATTACCGAAACCGATTTTGATGTCAGGCGGGGTACCCTTGAATAGGAAATCATCGCCTAGGACTACTGATGTCTTGCCACCATCTTTTTTGATTTTGACGGTGCCTTTTGCTGTGTAGCCTTTGTGTCCGGTAAATGTGCCTTTACGCGCACTGCCGGCTGACGCTGTTGACGTACCCATTGCTGCAACTGCTGCTGCAGAAAGAGCAAGAGTGGCGAATTGACGACGTGATATAGACATGGTGTTTCCCCTTTATTATCTATTGATATCTAATACATAGGCAATAAAGGGCACTGAAATAAGGCACGTATTTTGACATTCGCTCACGTTCTCTTGAGTTTTGTGTGAACAATGCACTGATTAGGTAGATATCTTGACCTTGTTGGCTGTGCCTGACACAACGCTTTTATGAGCATTAAATTAGATACCATAGAGCATGATAACGCTACTGTTTCGCAGGATAGTTGCCATCCTTTGTTTCTTGATGCGCCGTCCAGTGTTTCCTTTAAAAAGATCCGTAAGCGCCTGTTACGCCAAATGCGCGAAGCAATGGATGATTTTTCTATGATTGAGCCGGGGCAAAAGTGGCTCGTGTGCCTTTCGGGGGGAAAAGATTCCTATGCCCTCTTGTCATTGCTGCTTGATTTGAAGTGGCGCGGGGTTTTGCCGGTGGAGCTTTTGGCTTGCAATCTGGATCAGGCGCAACCGGGGTTTCCAGCTCATATTTTACCTGAATTTTTTGAGAAATACAGTATCCCTAATCGTATTGAGCGCAAAGACACCTATTCAATCGTCACCGATAAAGTACCGGAAGGCGCAACTTATTGTGCGCTTTGCTCGCGGTTGAGGCGTGGCAATCTTTATCGCATTGCGCGCGAAGAGGGATGCTCAGCGGTCATTCTCGGCCATCACCGTGATGATATTTTAGAGACATTTTTTCTGAATTTCTTTCATGCAGGACGGTTGGCTTCCATGCCACCGAAGCTTCTTAATGATGAGGGCGATCTCATGCTGATGCGTCCGCTTGCGTATTGCGGTGAAGAGGACATCGAGAAGTTTTCTAATGCTATGGAATTCCCAATTATTCCATGTGACTTATGCGGATCGCAAGACGGGCTTCAGCGCAATGTTATGAAACAGATGTTGAATGATATTGAGAGCAAAATGCCAGGCCGTAAGGATGTAATGTTGCGTGCACTCACCAATGTTCGACCGTCGCATCTATTGGACCGAGAACTCTTTGATTTTGCTGGGTTGATGCAAAATCAAGATACAAAAAAGCCCCTGATATAACTATAGATGATATAACCATAGATAACTGGGGCTTTTGAAATATTATAGTTGTGAATCCTTAGGCCGTTGCCTGACCGTTCATTGGAACGCCTTTTTCTTCCAGATATGTTTGAAGCTCACCGGCTTGAAACATTTCGCGGATGATATCGCAGCCACCAACAAATTCACCTTTGACATATAGTTGCGGCACGGTTGGCCAGTTTGAATAATCTTTCACGCCCTGACGAAGGTCATCATCTTCTAAAACATTGATGCCCTTAAAGTCTGTGCCGAGATAGTTCAAAATTTGAATGACTTGCCCCGAAAACCCGCACTGCGGAAAATTAGGTGTGCCTTTCATGAATAGCACCATGTCGGAGTCTTTCACTTGGCTGTCTATAAAGTCTTTCATATCGCTCATTATATTCTCCTTAAACCAGCGGGTTTTCCCGTCAGTTCAATTGGGGTTCGCTCTGATATCTTATTTGGGTGCACTTGTCTGTAATGCAAGGGCGTGCAAGACGCCACCCATATTTCCTTTCAACGCATCATAGACGAGTTGATGCTGCTGCACGCGGGTTTTGCCGCGAAAGGTTTCTGAAATAACATTGGCGCGATAATGGTCACCGTCACCGGCAAGATCCTCAATGACGATCTCGGCATCGGGCAGGGCTTCTTTGATCATGCTTTCAATCTCAGCCGCTGTCATAGGCATGGATGTTTCTCCGTTTCATCTTAATCTTCAAGCCATATAGGCTGGGAACCAATCTTCATATGCTTTGGTAAGGCTTTCAAGTGATATCTTTGCGCCTATATCCAATACAGTGCCACCGGTTTTGCCAATTGTTTCAACTTCAACGCCAGCTTTTTGGGCGGCGGATAAGATGTGTTCGCGATCGGCTGATTTGCAGCTTACCACATAACGCGCCTGATCTTCTGCAAAAAGCGCAGTGGCGGCATTCACGGGCAGAGTGAGGCTTGCGCCGATTTTTCCTTTGATGGCCATTTCAGCCAAGGCAATTGCTAAGCCGCCTGATGAAATATCATGACAAGCGGTGACAGCGCTGTCGCGGATAAGGCTGCGAACAAAGTCGCCGTTTTTCTTTTCTAATGCTAGATCAACGGGCGGTGGCGGGCCATAATCACCACCAGTGATAGCGTTAAGCGCCAACGTTTGCCCCATATGCGCACCAAAGCCGCCGATGAGAATGATATGCTCGCCCACGTCTTTAAAAGCAATCGTCGCCATCTTGTCGATATCGGGCAAAAGACCTACACCGGCCATGGTGGGGGTTGGCAAAATGCCGACACCATTGGTCTCGTTATAAAGCGATACATTGCCAGAGACGATAGGGAAGGCGAGAGCTTCACAGGCGGCACCAATACCTTTGATGGCCTGTACGAGCTGACCCATGATTTCAGGGCGCTCTGGATTGCCGAAATTGAGATTATCACTTGCGGCAAGAGGTTCTGCACCAACGGCGGTCAAATTGCGCCAAAGCTCGGCCACCGCTTGTTTGCCACCCTCAAAAGGATCGGCTTCGCAATAGGTAGGATTGACGTCAGATGAAAAGGCGAGGCCTTTTTTGGTGTCTTCGCCGCTTGAAGAGGGCACCCGCACAACACCCGCATCGCCACCGGGGCGTTGTGCAGAGTTACCCTGAATATAGGTGTCATATTGCTCATAAACCCAGCGTTTTGAGGCAGCATTGGGTGAGCCGATCAGGCTTAATAGGAGATCGCCGATTGCTTCACCCTCGGGCAATGTATGCGCGGGGATAGGGGCAGGCGCTGCTGGTTTTACCCATGGTCGGTCATATTCGGGAGCTTCGTCGCCTAATTCCTTGATGGGAAGATTGGCGACCTCGGTGCCTTGAAACATAACGCGGAATCTCTGGTCATCGGTTGTGACGCCCACAATCGCGAAATCGAGGCCCCATTTTTCGAATATTTTCGCGGCAACCTCTTCTTTTGATGGTTCTAACACCATCAACATGCGTTCCTGACTTTCAGAGAGCATCATTTCATAAGCGCTCATGTGGGTTTCACGAATGGGCACCTTGTCGAGGTCAAGCTCAACACCAAGATTGCCCTTGGCACCCATTTCAACGGCAGAACAGGTCAGGCCAGCGGCTCCCATGTCTTGGATTGCGATCACAGCGCCGGTTTTCATCAGCTCTAAACAGGCTTCAAGTAGGCATTTTTCGGTGAAAGGGTCACCTACTTGGACGGTTGGGCGTTTTTCCTCAATATCGTCGTCGAATTCAGCTGAAGCCATGGTGGCTCCACCAACGCCGTCGCGTCCGGTTTTAGCACCCAGATAAACAACGGGCAGGCCAACGCCTTTGGCTTCTGAGAGAAAAATTTTGTCAGCATCTGCGAGGCCAGCTGCAAAGGCATTGACCAAAATATTGCCGTTATAGCGAGCGTTAAACTCCACTTCACCACCAACAGTTGGCACGCCAAAGGAGTTGCCATAGCCACCAACGCCGGCCACAACGCCGGACACGAGGTGTTTTGTCTTTGGATGGTCGGGTTCGCCGAACCGAAGCGCGTTCATGGCAGCAACTGGTCGCGCACCCATGGTAAAGACATCACGCAATATGCCACCGACACCCGTAGCGGCCCCTTGATAGGGCTCAATATAAGAGGGGTGATTGTGGCTTTCCATTTTGAAAACAACAACTTGTCCGTCATCAATATCAACAACACCAGCGTTTTCACCCGGGCCTTGCAGCACGCGAGGGCCTTTTGTAGGCAAGGTTTTTAGCCATAATTTTGAGGACTTATAAGAGCAATGCTCATTCCACATGGCAGAAAATATGCCAAGTTCGGTGATGGTCGGCTCACGGCCAATCAGGTCTAAAATACGCTGATATTCATCAGGCTTTAGGCCGTGATTTGCAATCAGTTCATCTGTAATCGGGGTGTCGTTTGCAATCATTAGGCAACTTTACTTAAAGCGCTTTCAAACAGGCCGCGACCATCGTCGCCGCCATGGAAAGCTTCAATCAGGTTTTCAGGATGTGGCATCATGCCCAAAACATTGCCGCGCTCATTTGAAATGCCGGCGATGTCATTGAGTGAACCGTTCGGATTTGTGCCCTCAGCATAGCGGAAGACCACACGGTTTTCAGCTTCAAGAGCGTTTAATGTTGCGTTGTCTGCAAAATAATTGCCGTCATGATGGGCCACAGGACAGCGTAGAATTTGGTCTTGTTTATAGTGATGAGAAAACATGGTGTCGGCATTGGTGACTTGCAGTTTGACTTCACGGCTGACAAAACGCAGCGATGCATTGCGCATAAGCGCACCGGGCAGGAGAGCCGCTTCGCATAGGGTTTGAAAGCCATTGCAAACGCCGAGCACTTTTACGCCTTGGTTGGCTGCTTTGCGCACCGCACCCATGATGGGGGAACGCGCAGCGATGGCGCCGGAACGCAGATAATCACCATAAGAAAAGCCGCCGGGGATGACGATGAGATCACAAGCTGGGATTTCAGTTTCTGTGTGCCAGATTTTAGCGGGTTCTAGGCCAGAAACTTTGGTGAGCGCCGCAATCA
Organism: Hyphomicrobiales bacterium; assembly: GCA_039989895.1. NCBI lineage: Bacteria > Pseudomonadati > Pseudomonadota > Alphaproteobacteria > Hyphomicrobiales > Hyphomicrobiales bacterium. The sequence goes on along the minus strand of JBDXGY010000006.1, from coordinate 1,148,478 downwards.
TATCGCGGTCGCGGTTTGAACCGGGAAACAGGATGACAGCTGACTTCATGCTTGAACCCAATCAAATTCATAGTCCTCAATTACCATATTCGCTAGCAGTGCCTCACACATGGCTTTCATCTGAGTGGTTGCATCAGCCTCATTGGCCGCATCCACTTCAATATCGAAAACCTTGCCTTGGCGCACTTCATTGACGCCGGAAAAATTGAGGGAAGCGAGGGCGCCTTCAATAGCTTTGCCCTGCGGGTCCAGAACACCGTTTTTCAAGGTTACGGTTACGCGCGCTTTCATATTTTTCTCTTCTAAATCAATTATCTATATTTGGTTTATCAAGGGCAAAATTTCTACCCTTGATTTATTTGAGTAATCTATTTCACCAATCTGGGGCCTGTGCCTTTGATGGGTTCATTCTCAATCAAAATTCCAAGCCTTTGGGCGACATCGCGGTAGGCCTCCAATAAGCCACCAAGGTCACGCCGGAAGCGGTCTTTATCGAGTTTTTCTTTTGTCTCGACGTCCCACAGACGACAGCTATCGGGTGAAATTTCATCAGCGATGATAATACGCATTACATCGTTATCCCAATGACGACCACATTCTATCTTGAAGTCGATAAGTTGGATGCCAACGCCCAAAAACATGCCGGTGAGGAAATCGTTGACGCGGATGGCAAGCGCCATCATGTCGTCTATTTCTTGTGGGGTTGCCCAACCAAATGCAGTGATGTGCTCTTCTGACACCAGCGGGTCGTTCAAATCATCGTTTTTATAATAAAACTCGATAATAGAACGGGGGAGAACGGTGCCTTCCTCGATGCCAAGATGTTTTGCTAGCGACCCTGCCGCCACATTTCTAACGACGACTTCCAGCGGCACGATTTCAACTTCTTTAATCAGCTGCTCACGCATGTTCAGCCGTTTAATGAAGTGGGTTGGGATACCGATATTATTCAAATGACCGTATATGAATTCGGAAATTCGATTGTTCAGCACACCTTTGCCATCAATGATTTCGTGTTTCTTATTATTAAAGGCGGTAGCATCGTCTTTGAAGAATTGGACCAGTGTTCCTGGTTCAGGTCCTTCATAGAGAATTTTTGCCTTGCCTTCGTAAATGCGCCGGCGGCTTTTCATTAGATTATCACCCTCGTGGATGTTGCGGTTTGGAGTCCTTGATTTATCACAAGAGTTACTGCATGTGCTGCGCCGTTACAATCATGAAAAGAGGGCGCAGTAGCATTTGATGCGATTTGTGGTCAGTTTTTTAACGTTGAATTGTGTTTAACTCTTAAACTTCCTTCTAATGGACGCTTTGTGTGCCTATATATAGGGTGAATTTTAATGATACTGACGGGATTTTTAAGCAAATGAGTGGTTTTGATGATCGCGGAGACGCATTTGAGAATAAGTTTGCCCATGATGAGCAATTGCAATTTAAGGCGATGGCACGGCGCAACAAGTTACTTGGGTTATGGGTGGCTGAAAAACTCAGCCTGAGTGGTGATGAGGCGAGTGAATATGCAAAAGCTGTGGTGCGCTCGGATTTTGAAGAAGCGGGTGACGAAGATGTCTATCGCAAAATCAAAGCTGATGTTGATGAAGCAGGGATTGACCTGTCAGAAGCTGATATTCGCAAAGCGATGAGTGATATTCTGATCACGGCGCAGGAGCAAATCCTTAGCGAGTGATAGGCTTTATCGTTTTAAATTTGAGACAATAAAAAACCCGGCTCTTAAGCCGGGTTCTTTTTTAAATTCCTACTTCCAGCTTCTTGCCGGTTAATCTTTCGATGATACCGGTTCCAGGAGGAATGTCAGGATCTGTTAGGACTAAAGGATCTTCTTCTACAACTTGCAGACTAGCGCATGCTGATAAAAACAGAAGCCCAATTAATGACAGCGCTCTAAAGAGCGCTGTCAAATTATTATTCTTCGTGAATATCACGATAGATTTCTCCACTTAAGTGAGATTAGAACTTGATACGACCACCAACAGTGATTGTGTTGACATCGTCAAAACCTTGTCCCTCAATGTCGTCAAGGCTAAAGTTGCGGTATGCAACGAATGCTTCCAAAGCCAAGGCATCAATTTGCTGAACATATGCAACGCCCAATACAGTTGCTTCAGATTCGAAAGCTTGGTCGATCAAGAAATCGACATTCCCGCCAGGCTGAATACCATCTGTGTCCGGATCCGTATCCGTGATAGCAGCACTAGTTGCATCGTCGGCTAGGATTGCTTCAGCATTGGCTGCATTTTGATTTTCAAAGAAACCAGCTTCAAATACGAAGTTTGAGCTACCCAGTGATGTTAGCTTCTTCTTCCAACCAAGTTTACCATAGTAAGCTGTGTTGTCTTGATTATCATCACCGTATGAGAATGTTGCATTCAAACCAGTTGCATTATGTACAGCTGAGGCAGAACCACTTACCAAATCGCGAGTTGAGTTACCAAAGTTAGTGTAAGCAATGTTAGCTGCAACTGAGAAGCCAGCTAGATCTTTGCTTCTGTAACCCAAGTCAAAGGCATATTCATCACCATTTGTGAATGAAGCTTTACCTTTGAAGCCACCGAATGATGCTGTGTCATAACGAATAACATCATCACGTGAACCACCATCAAAACCAGCACCTGTTGTAACATCAGAAATGTTGATTGTTGTAAGGTTGTTGTCACCATCATCAAGGCGGAATACTGTGCCGCCACCGATTAGGTGAACTTCAGAGTAACCTGAGATAAATGTACCTGAAAGGTCATTGTGGAAACTGAAGTCAGACGCTGTTTGGAACTGACCGATAAGCAATTGACCTAATGTTTTGTGCTTTACGAAAAGAGCCGCACGACGAACGTCAAGTAGTGAGTCGCCAGAAAGTGCATTTGGATTTGCTACTTGGTCTTGTAACGTTTGAAGAGAGTTTTCTGCAGTGACCTCAATTTCAAAGTTTGTACCAGCTGACCAATTGTCATCTAGTTTTGCAGCACCGAGTAGGCGGAAGCGTGTACTTGATGTTGTGTTGTCAGCATTGCGAACTTCAAAGCTATCGCCATCGCCGAAGCCAACTGCCAAGCGGTTTACTTGACCACTGAGTGTAAGGCGAACTTTGTCGTTGCCGTTGCGAACTGCATTGTTTTCACCTGGGCCAATGATTTTTTCGAGGCGCTCAATGCGTTTTAGCAGATCATCATCTGAAAGATTGTCGAGGTCAGCTGCATTTGCCATGCCTGCTGTGCCTAACAATGCAAAAGATACTGCAGTACCTAGCAGTGCTTTTGTTGTTGCTTTAATTGTCATAAGTTTGTCTCCGGACAAATTAATTATTAAGACTGAATTATCTCGTATGGAACGCAAGTGCTTTCCTCACACTCGCAATTCGCCATATTTATTGCGCCGTGTAAACCACCTGAAACAGCTTCAATGGAAAGTGTGACAACTATGCATCAGCATATTGAGGGACGACTTTCGTCTAAGTTGACGCGGAAAAGTCGATAGAAAAGGCATTTTGTGAGCTTTTTCGACGGAAATAGGCTGTTTATTGGCCTGAATTCAGGCGCTATCAGTCATATTCTCAACTATTGAGACTCTTAATTGCATCTCTTTTACTAATAATTTTTTTTCATTTTCTGATATTTTCTAGCCTTGTGTTGCAAAAACAACACGCAATTTTGTGGGCAATTCTAGCAAGAATCGAAAAAAGGCATCAGTGGATACGTTTTTAAATATCAGTTTAGGCAATTTGGAAGACATGATTCTATATTTTTGTGTGTTTTGATATGCATCTAGAGTCGCGCCATAAAGGTGGCGAAACTCATCAAACCTTCTGGCCACGGTCCTTGGCCACTATCAGCATTGATATGGCCGCTGTCGCCTGCGTTCTCAAACTTTGATCCCCACGCAAAAGACATGTCCTCTGCTTTTTTAAATGCGCAATAGGGGTCATTGCTGCTGGCGACGAGTATGGAGGGGAAGCTGAGAGGGGCTGTTGGAACGTCGCTAAAGGGTTTGATCACAGGCATCTGCGCCGTGATGGCATCAATATCTGGCGGGGCGACAAAATAGCCGCCGGTTACTTTTTGGTGCGGAAAGCGCGCGGCTGCGTGAACGGCCGCAACTACACCAAGAGAGTGGGCAATAAGCACAACTGGTTGAGTTGCTTGTTCAACGGCTGCGACTATGCGGTTTTGCCAGTCGTCAAAGTCTGGGTCGTTCCAGCTCTTTTGTTCCACACGTTTGGATGTGCGCAGTTTTTGTCCCCAGCGTTCATACCAATAACCTGGCCCGCCGCCGCCAAGACCAGGTAATATTAGTATGTCTGCTTGAGATGTCTTCATGAATTAGCCAAAGACACGATTGAAAATCGTATCAACATGTTTGGTGTGATAGGCGAGATCGAATTTCTCTTCGATTTCTTCTTGGCTCAAGGCAGCGCGCACTTCTTCGTCGGCGAGCAGTTCTTCAAGAAAATCCTTGCCTTGCTCCCAAACCTTCATGGCGTTGCGTTGCACGAGGCGATAAGAATCTTCGCGACTAACACCTGCTTGGGTGAGAGCTAGTAAAACGCGCTGTGAATGGATCAAACCTTTGAATTTGTTCATATTATCCATCATGTTCTCAGGATAAACGAGTAGTTTATCAATCACACCTGTGAGACGAACAAGCGCAAAATCGAGCGTCACCGTCGCATCTGGGCCGATCATGCGCTCAACCGATGAATGCGAAATATCACGTTCGTGCCAAAGGGCGACATTTTCCATGGCGGGCAGAGCCATACCGCGCACAAGACGGGCAAGGCCAGTGAGGTTTTCAGTCAAAATAGGATTGCGTTTGTGCGGCATTGCCGATGAACCCTTTTGACCTTTGGAAAAGAATTCTTCGGCTTCAAGCACTTCTGTACGTTGCAAATGGCGTACTTCGGTGGCCAGACGCTCGATTGATGAGGCGACAACACCCAAAGCTGCAAAAAACATAGCGTGGCGGTCGCGCGGGATCACTTGTGTTGAGATCGGCTCGGCTTCAAGACCCATTGCTTGGGCGACATGTTCCTCAATCGCTGGATCAATATTGGCGAATGTGCCCACAGCGCCAGAAATGGCACAGGTTGCGATTTCCTTGCGGGCTACTTTCAAGCGCTCAAGATTGCGATCAAACTCAGCATAGGCTTGCGCCATTTTCAGGCCAAAGGTCACCGGCTCGGCGTGGATGCCATGCGAGCGGCCAATGGTGACTGTATCTTTATGTTCATAGGCTCGGCGCTTTAGGGCTTCGAGAAGTTTTTCGACATCTGCGATTAAAAGATCGGCCGCGCGGGTGAGTTGCACATTAAAGCAAGTGTCCAAGACATCAGATGATGTCATGCCTTGGTGCACAAAACGGGCGTCATCGCCGACGATTTCTGCCAGATGCGTGAGAAAGGCAATCACATCATGTTTTGTTTCACGCTCAATCGCATCAATACGGTCGATGTCAAAGGTAGCATTGCCGCCTTTATCCCAGATGGTTTTGGCGGCACTTTCAGGAATAACACCAGCTTTGGCCAAAGCATCACAAGCGTGCGCTTCAATTTCAAACCAGATGCGAAATTTGGTTTCAGGTGTCCAAATAGACACCATTTCGTCACGCGAATAGCGTGGGATCATGAGCTTATTCCTTATTTAAAGGGTATAGGGCCACACGTGGGTGGCTGTTTGATTTGTTGGAAGGGACTTAGCAAAGCTCCGTACAAGGTTCAATACTGCTTACAAACTCTCTTCGGATGATTGACATAAAATACAATAGAAAATGCAGGCCAAGATAAGAGAGAAGAAGCCGAGAGGCAAAAACAGGCGTGCGGTGGAAACGGCAAATGAATATCCGTGGCTTAAAAAGAAATATAGAAGGTCTTCAAGTCCGGCCAAACTTGTTATTGGGTTCATGTTGTCGATAAAGAAGGCAATCGTATAAAGCGCACTGCACAGATAGGTGGCGCCAATTGTGCCTACGGCCAACAAAATGAACATGGTGGAAAAGCGTGCCGTTGCCGGTCTTTTTCGGGTTATCATCTGCTCTAGATACCATGCGATATAAGCTGTTATCATCGACGCGATGGTGCCAAAGCTGATTAAAAGCACTTGCCGTTCATCCAGCACCTTGTTCCATAATAGAGCATCGACCAGCAGAGAGATGGAAGTCAGAATTGTCCAGAATAGGCAAAATGTTAGTATATAACTTGTTTTTCTGGTTTTACTGGTTTTGCTTTTGTTATGATCATAATATGCGACTGTGGTCATTGTTTTGAGCCTATCTGGGTTTTAAACCTATCTTGAGACTGTGGCTTGTTCTGCCGCTTCTCGTATGGCTTTTATATTGGCCGCATAGGCTTGTTTGTTATCCCCTTTAAAAATGGCCGACCCTGCAACAAGCACATTGGCTCCCGCTTTGGCACAAATTGGGGCCGTTTCCACAGTGATACCACCGTCAACCTCAAGATCAATGTGGCGGTCACCTATCATTTCTCGCAGTTTAGCGATTTTTGGTGCCATTGAGTGAATGAATTTTTGTCCACCAAAGCCAGGGTTCACGGTCATGACAAGGATGATATCGATATCATCCAGCATGTCATCTACCACATGGGCTGGTGTGCCAGGATTTAAAACAATGCCGGCCTTTTTACCTAGACCCTTGATGGCTTGAATACTGCGATGGATATGAGGGCCGGCTTCTGCGTGTACTGTGATGGTATCAGCGCCAGCTTTGGCAAAGCCTTCAAGATAAAGATCAACCGGTGAAATCATCAGATGAACATCCATCAGTTTATCTGTGACTGGACGAATGGCGTTTAAGACGACAGGACCGAAAGAAATATTGGGCACAAAATGCCCGTCCATGACATCGACATGAATCCAATCTGCACCGCCCTCAGCAACGGCGCGCACTTCATCGCCGAGTTTCGCAAAATCGGCTGCGAGAATGGATGGAGCGATAAGAATTGGTGATGGCATGGTTTAATCCCTCATCTTTTGATGATGTCGCTATAGCCTTAACGGGATTGTGGGGGAAGAGGGAAGTTGCGGTTTGAACAGAATTGGTTTGATTAAATGAACTGAGCGATGAAAAACACTCACTCACTCCGTGAAGAGGGTGGGTGTTTTGCTGTTTTAAGAAATCGAGGGCTAAGGCAGCGCTATTCAACGAGTGTGAGTGTATCCCAGTGGGCCTGCGCTTTTTTAATCATGCTGTCAGGGTCTTTGTCGAAAAAAACACCACCACGGGCGGCAAAAAAGACATGTAAATTACCATTGTGTATGCGCCATACTTGGGGATCGCCGGGTACTTCTTTCTTGAGCGACATTGCGCGGGTGCAATAACCACCAAATTGTGGGGCGTAGGCCGATGGATTAGCTTTAAACAGGTCGGCGTCTTTTGCCTCAGCAAATCGCCACGTTGCGCCTTTCCATTTAACAATGGTTGCGTCATTTCCTTTTGTAGGTTTGCCTGCTTTGAAATAGGCGGTGGTATCATATCCTTTCAAAGCCATGCCGCTTTTACCTGTGAGGCTGAAACGGCTTATTGTTTTTGCAAAAGCTGAAAGTGGAAATGTTGATAAAAGGGCAAGAGTGATGCCTGCTTTGTAGAAATTACGACGGCTTAGTGTTCTATTGTTCATCGCTCTTCATCCTTTTTCCTAATGTTTGGATGCTTTAATTCACAGCATCAATAGTATTATCCCGCCATTGATGTATCACATAATCTACCAGATCGGCGTCACCTTTGTCGTTGAAGGTAATTGTGCCGATGGGGGTTTGAAATGATTGTTCGTTCAAAACCTTATTCAAACTTTCAAAATCACTTGTTGTCGCACGGCTGATTGCTGCCTCAAGAATTTTCATAGCTGAATAACCGCGAAGGGCAAGGCCTGCTGGGTTTTGTTCGCCCGCTTTGAAGCGTTCTATTGCTGTTTTTGCTGAGGGTAGTTTTCGCGGGTCAAGCGGGAAGCTAGAGAAAATATTATCGAGATTGTCACGGTTTGTATTGTCTTCCAGCACCAGTTTTGGAAAATCTGTATGGACAAGACCATCGCCGCCAATAACAGTGATTTTATCGGATAGTCTGTCGATGTCACGGATGAGAGTTGCAGCATCGAGATGAACGCCGCCGATGAAGAGGAGCGTTGCGCCCGAATCCACAATGCGGCCCGATAGTCTACGATAGCGCTCTTCACCACTTTCAAAATTAGCCGAAAAGACCGGCGTGATTCCTTCGGACTTTAAACCTTCAATAATCGCATCGGCCAATCCTTTGCCATAGACTGAACCATCGTTGACGATAGCGATATTTTTGCTCGTGCTGTGTTTCACCATAAAGGTCGTCAATGCTTCGCTCTGTTGTGTATTTCGTGCGGCGAGGCGGTATGTGCCCCCGTTTGACAGTGGCCGATTTTCTGTGAAAGCCGGATTTTGGCTTGTGGGCGATAGTTGGACAATCTTGTTTGCGCTATAGACGGGGGAAGCCTCTATGGATGGGCGGTCACATAGATGGCCGATAACCGCGATAACGCCTTTGCCGACGAATTGATTGGCAATGCCTTGGGCGGCTTCTGGCTCGCATTTGTCGTCGACTGTCTCAATCGTGATGAGCTCGCCTTTAATGCCGCCACTCTTGTTGATTTCATCGACCGCGAATTTGACGCCAGTGATAATTTGTCCGCTAAGGCCCGCGTAAATGCCCGTGAGTGGAGCCGCGATGCCAATTTTGATCTCGGCGCTGGCTGTGGCGACAGACAAAGCAAGGGTACATAAAGCAAGGGCGGTACGTTTCATCATACGATACATGGTCTTGTCTCTATTCACTTCTAGGCTCAGTGTGTGTTGATTTTTTTGACGATTGCTCATGCAGCTGTTTTTTTATTGTCAGCAAATCCTGCCATGCTCGTCGTTTCTGGCTAGGTTGGCTTAAAATGTAGTCTGGGTGGAGTGTTGGTATGGCGATAATTTCACGATTTTTCAAACTATAAGGCTTAATTCGGCCTCGTAGCTTCATAATGCCGTCAGTTGTGTTCAAAAGTTGGCGTGCGGTTGCGGCGCCGAGAGGAACCAAGACATCTGGGTTGATCAGCTCTATCTGTCTCTCGACGAAGGGACGGCAAAGTTCGGCTTCTTGGAGGGTGGGATTGCGGCTTCCCGGCGGCCGCCATGGTACGATATTGGCAATATAAACATCGTCTTCGCGGTTTAAATCAATCGCGGCCATCATTTTATTTAACAGTTCACCAGCGCGCCCGACAAAAGGAATGCCGTTGATATCTTCATCTCGACCGGGTGCTTCACCGACAAACATCACCCGAGCATTTGGGTTGCCATCACCAAAAACCAAATTTTTTGCGGTGCGCTTTAAGTTGCAACCATCAAAAGTTTCAAGGATAGCGCGAAGCGCCTCAAGACTGTCGGCTTTGCCTGCTACTTCGCGGGCATTTCCAAGCACTACAGCGTCAGGTACGGTCTGTATTGCTGGTGGTGCAACGATTGGTTGATGTGGCTTGGTGCCTTGTAAATGTTGGTTTTTTTGATCTTGTGGCATTGTTTGAACGGATGCGTTGGGAGCTTGGCTCGTTGCGCGATTCATGCGTTCTGCGCGTGCTGCTTCCATCTCTGAAAAACGGTCATGCGGCGTCTCATCTAGTGCGCAATCGACACCGTTTGACGCATAAAACTCTAAAAGAGCTTCGAGTTCTTTCACATTTTCCATCTTTGTATTCACACAGACCATAGGTATCGTTCAGCAGATGCTATGTATATGTTGTAATAGCAAGCACCACATTTGATTTGTTATTAGGCTATACGTTAAATAAAGCACTAGCAAAAGATGTCTCTGTTACAAGTATCAATAACTTGGGCAGATTTAAGCAGGAGATGCCGATATGGCTGACGATACTATGAGTGATATGCCTGAACGCGAAAGCATGGATTTTGATGTTGTGATTGTTGGTGCAGGGCCGGCGGGCTTGGCGGCTGCTATTCGATTAAAACAACTCGATGCTGATTTATCTGTTGTTGTGCTTGAAAAAGGCTCTGAGGTGGGCGCGCATATTTTATCTGGTGCGGTGGTTGATCCAATCGCGATTGACCAGCTTTTGCCTAAATGGCGCGATGAGAGCGATACGCCTTTTAAGACACCAGTGAAAACCGACAAGTTTCTTTTCCTCAGTGAGAAGGGCGGCATTCGCTTACCTAATTTCATGATGCCACGGTTGATGAACAATCATGGCAATTATGTCGTCTCACTCGGCAATGTTTGCCGCTGGTTGGCTGAAAAAGCCGAAGCGCTTGGGGTTGAAGTCTTCCCTGGCTTTGCGGCTGCAGAAGTCTTGTTCGATGACAATAATAATGTTGTGGGCGTTGCCACGGGTGACATGGGTATTGGCCGCGATGGTAAGCCAAAGCCGGGCTTTGAGCGCGGTATGGAACTGCGTGGCAAATATACATTCTTTGGCGAAGGTGTGCGCGGATCGCTTTCCAAACAATTGATTGCCAAATATGGTCTTGATGAAGACCGTGAGCCGGGGAAATATGGCATTGGCATTAAAGAACTTTGGGAAGTCTCTCCTGAAAAACATCAACCCGGTCTTGTGCAACACTCCTTTGGCTGGCCGCTTGGTAAAAATGCTGGTGGTGGTTCTTTCCTTTATCACCTTGAAAATAATCAGGTGGCTGTCGGCTTTGTCACACACCTTAATTATGAAAATCCGTGGTTGTCGCCGTTTGAAGAATTCCAACGCTTCAAAACGCACCCCTCAATCCGCGATGTATTTGAGGACGGCAAGCGCATTTCTTATGGCGCGCGGGCGATTACGGAGGGCGGATATCAATCTGTCCCCAAACTCGTCTTTCCGGGGGGCGCTTTGATTGGTTGTTCTGCGGGCTTCGTTAATGTGCCGCGCATCAAAGGCTCTCATAACGCTATGTTATCTGGCATGATGGCAGCTGAAAAAGCGGTTGATGCAATCAAGGCTGGGCGCGCGCAAGATGCGCTTGATGGCTATGAGAATGAATGGCGCGAGAGCGACATTGGCAAAGACCTTTATAAAGTGCGCAACGCCAAGCCGCTTTGGACCAAATATGGCCTGCTTGGTGGCATCGCTCTTGGTGGCCTTGATATGTGGACGAATGAACTGTTCGGCTTTTCGTTCTTCGGCACGATGAAGCACGGCAAGGCGGACCATGAGAGCTTGAAGCCGGCTGCAGAGTGCAGCGAGATTACATATCCAAAACCGGATAACAAAATCTCGTTCGATCGTCTATCCTCTGTTTTCGTGTCATCGACCAACCATGAGGAAGACCAGCCGATCCACTTGAAACTCAAGGATGAAGACGTTCAGTTTAATTCTGAGTGGAAGACTTTTCAGGGACCATCAAACCGTTATTGCCCAGCCGGTGTTTATGAGTGGGTGATGCCAGATGCTGGCGGTGATCCGAGTTTTGTCATCAATGCGCAAAACTGTGTTCATTGTAAAACCTGTGACATCAAAGACCCGAACCAGAACATCAACTGGACGACACCTGAAGGGGCAGGCGGACCAAATTATCCAAATATGTAGGGTGCGTTTAAAGCTGTCGCGGCCCTTACCACAGCCCTTAAAAATAAAAACCCTGCATTGGTATTTCACCAACACAGGGTTTCGATGTTTCGTTATAAATAATGAGATATCAGGCAGCAGCAACTTTTGTGAGGAACTGCCCGACAATGTTATTGAGATGTTGAGCTTCTTCGTCGACCATGGTTGCTGCGGATGTGACTTGAGTGGCTGAATTTGTGATGTCATCCACGGCCGAATTAACACCTCCGATGTTTTTAACCACCTTGCTAGTGCCGCCTGCTGCTTGATTGACACTCTGGCTAATTTCTCCAGTCGCAAGCCCCTGTTGTTCTACAGAAGATGAAATTGAGCTGATACTAAGATTTACATCTGCCATCTTCTTAGCAATGACGTTGATTGCACCAACCGTATCATTCGTGGACCCTTGAATGGTGTTGATCTGTTGTGAAATTTCTTCTGTCGCGTTCGCTGTTTGACTTGCTAGTGCCTTAACTTCTGATGCAACGACAGCGAAACCTTTGCCAGCATCTCCAGCCCGCGCTGCTTCAATTGTTGCATTCAATGCCAGAAGATTGGTTTGTTCTGCAATATCGGATATGAGCGATACCACATCTCCTATTTTTAAAGCGGAATCTGAGAGATCTGCTACTTTTACAGTTGTATCTTGTGAGGCGTTTGTTGCCTCATTCACCATCTTTTCAGTTTCAACAACCTGTCGGGAAATCTCGCTGATTGAAACAGAAAGTTGCTCTGCTGCGGCAGAAACTGTTTGGACATTGGAAAGGGATTCGTTCGATGATTCAACAGCACTCGATGCTCTCTCACCCGTGTCTATGGCAGTATCGGTCAATGCTTTTGCAGTTGACGTCATCGTCTGAGTATTGGCCGTTACAGATGAAAGGCTTTTATCGACGGCAGTGCGGAATTCAACAATTAAATTGTCGACGGTTTGCTGCCGTTGTTCGCGACCTGCAACATCTCCTGATGCTTGAATTTCAAGACGGACCCGTTCAATTGCATTATCTTTAAAAATCTGAACAGCACTTGCCATTTTACCGACTTCGTCGCTTTGTCCGATAGCTGGCACTTCAATCTCAGTATTGCCATTAGCCAGTGTTTGCATAGCTTTTGTCAATTTGGTGATAGGGTTGGTAATGCTCTTTCCGATAATCAAAGCGAGAGCTATGGCAACAATAAGAGTGAGAATGCCGGATACTAAAAATAGTGTTCTCGTGTTCTTTTTAGCTTGAGTTAAGCTCGTTTTGGCATTGCTCAGTTCAGTTTGTGCTGTTTCAGAAATTGCTAAGAAATCAGGCAGCATTTCAGCGAAAATTGAGCTCAATTTTTTGGTCTCAGGCTTAAGCAGTAAAGCCGTCTCCGCAAAGGCCTTGAACTTTGTTTGGTAACTATCCATCAAAGTGCCAAGCTCTACTTGTGTTTGATTAGGCAGAGCAAATTCTTTAAGCAGTAAATTGAATTCCTCCCGGCGCTCATCAATGCGGCCTATATATTTGTCTTGTCCTCTCAGCATGAAGTCTTTCTCATGGCGGCGCATCATCAGCATCTTCACCATTAAGGAATCAAGCTTTTGCTCTTTGAGTTTGCTCTCCACTCCATGGACCGCTTGCCTGAGCTCGCCTTGAAGTCCTGATTTTTCATCCAATCCGAGTGTTTGATGCAATTGTACTACTTTATGAAACTGTTTGTTGTGCAATTCAGCGCCAGCTCTAAGGCGTTTCACATTGTTCTCAACGGATTCTGTGGTTGCAATCTTGGCTATTTGTGACAATGCAGAATCGACAGATTGGATCGCTGTATTATATTTTTTAATGTATTTCTCATCACGCCGCAGAAGGAAATCTTTTTCGCTCCTGCGCATTTGTAGTGTTCCAATTTCCATTTTTTGGACCAAATGAGAGACTTCTGTATTTTGAGATTGACTTGAAAGGGCGCGGTTCGTTTTCTGTTCGCCAATAAAATAAACGACACTAAGAAATGCTACGGCAGCTATAGTGACAAACAACATCAGGTTGATGCGCATACCAATTCGCAATTTAGATAAGGTAGAGCCACTAGATGTGACTGTGTCGATAGATTTTAATTTTTGGGAGATATGCATTAAGGCCACCTTTGACGAAACCCGTTGGTCATTGAATGACCAAGAGTCAAAGGAGACAGATGTGGCCATTTTAAAGAACAAGTATTGATAAAATATTTTGCATATTGTGATGTTTTAGGTGAATAAATGCTTAATGTTCTGAGGAAATGTACAGAAACAATTATGAGCGGCCAAACGGTCCACTAGGACATTACATTCGATCTGGAGTTTAAGGTTTGGTGGTATTTTAAATAAACCGCAGAGCCTTCAAACTCGTGTGTCCCTCTTTGCCAATGATGATGTGATCGTGAACGGCAATGCCAAGCGGTTTGGCGACCTCGATTATTTTTTGGGTCATCAAAATATCGGCTTGTGACGGGGTTGGATCGCCTGAGGGATGGTTGTGGAGAAGAATGACAGCGGTGGCCGAGAGTTCAAGCGCGCGTTTAACCACTTCGCGGGGGTAGACAGGCGTATGATCTACGGTTCCAACCTGCTGTATTTCATCTGCGATCAATTGATTTTTCTTATCAAGAAACAAAATACGGAATTGCTCTTTGGTCTCATAGGCCATGGCGGTGTGGCAATAGGCGAGCAGTTCTGACCATGAGGAGAGGATGGTTTTTGTTTTGATTGAATCTTTCGCGAGTTGCTGGCCGGCTGCTTGTATTATTTTGAGATCCAAAGCGACCGAGCGACCAATGCCGTCGATTTCTGTGATGCGTTCAACTGGAGCAGAGAGGGCTTCAGCGACAGTGCCAAAGCGTGCCAGAAGTGCTTTGGCTATCGGTTTTGTATCGCGTCTTGGAATAGAGCGGAACAAGATGAGTTCTAAGAGTTCATAGTCAGCCAGTGCTTTTGCACCGTTTTCCGCGAAGCGCGCGCGCAGCCTGTCGCGGTGTCCTGCATAATGGGGTTTTGCAGTGGATGTCTGCGGTCTTGCTTCTTCAAAACCGGGCAAAGATTTGTCAGGATCATCATCACCCATTCACGTGCACGCCTTAAAGATCAAATGGTGGCTTGTGATAGCCTTTGGGGGACTCAGTAAAAATACGGCATCCATCGCTTGTTACACCGATGGAATGTTCGAATTGGGCGGATAGGGAGCGGTCACGGGTAACGGCCGTCCAGCCATCCGGTAATACCTTCACATGGGGGCGCCCGATGTTAATCATTGGCTCGATGGTGAAGATCATGCCTTCGCGCAGCTCAATGCCTTCGCCCGCCTTGCCATAATGTAGGATATTGGGCGTGTCATGAAAAAGCCGCCCAAGCCCGTGGCCGCAAAAATCACGCACAACGCTGCATCTTTGGCTTTCAGCATATTCTTGTATTACAGCGCCAATGTCGCCGGTGGTGGCACCAGGTTTGACGATGGCAATACTGCGCATTAGACATTCATACGTGATGTCAATCAGTCGTTCTGCTGCGCGTTTTAATTTGCCCACAGCATACATGCGACTTGAATCGCCATGCCAGCCATTCAGCACATAGGTGATGTCCACATTGATGATGTCTCCCTCACGCAGGGCTTTCTCGTTTGGAATGCCGTGGCAGACAACGTGATTGATGGATGTACAAGATGATTTGGTGTAGCCGCGATAATTGAGGGTTGCGGGCGCGGCGTTATTGTCGAGGCCAAATTGGAAGACGAAATCGTCAATTTCCTTCGTTGTAACACCCGGTTTCACCATTTCTGCTACATGATCGAGCGCACGGGCTGCCAGTTGTCCCGCTTCATGCATCGCGTCAAAGTCGTCGGAATGATAAAGACGCACTTGGCCTGTGTTGTGCAAAGGGGCAGTTGCTGCATCAATATAAGTGACCATGGTATTTAGCTTTGTGAGAATATTAGTGTTTGTTTATATTTATACTCACACAGCCAGCTATGCCAGCCAAATTTAAGAGAAATTAGCTCGATGAATCAGGAAAAAGGATAGGAACGCTTTTTGTGACGGTAATTTCATCAAGGGTGATGTGGCATTCATAGGCGATGGCTTCAACGCCGCGTGCTTTTGCTTCAACAAAGGTTTTTGCATAAGTAGGGTCTAAATCTTGCGCAAGAGCGAAGGCGTCTCCGTCCTCGCGCTGGATGAGATAAACCATCACCGCGCGATGGCCTTTATCCACCATATCACCTAATTCCACGAGATGCTTGGCGCCGCGTGTTGTGACACTGTCAGGAAATTCCATAAGGCCGGATTTGCGCGATAAATGGACGTTTTTGACTTCCACGTAGCAGTCAGGTTTTGCTTCATCTGTGAGAAGCATATCAATGCGGCTGTTGACCCCGTATTTCACTTCCCGCTTTAAATTTGCATAGCCTGATAGTTCAGTGATGGTGTCGGCTAGGATCGCTTCTTCAACGAGTTTGTTTGGGTTGTTGGTGTTGATTGCGACCAGAGTATTGTCAGCCTCAATGATTTGAAAATCATATTTCAGCTTGCGTTTTGGATTATTCGCCTCTGACAGCCAGACGGTTGAGCCGGGCTCTTTCAAGCCCAGCATTGAGCCAGGATTAGCGCAATGAGCGGTAACTGCTGTGCCATCATCAAGGACGACATCAGCAAGAAACCGCTTATAGCGCTGCACCAGTTTTCCGCGTTTTAAAGGTGTCGGAAACTTCATGAAAAATCACAATGTTCACAACAACAGTGTTCACGACATAAGAACGCCAATTGCTTGAGCCTTGTTATTGGCCGATTTTTATCAGCTCAATATCAAATTTCAATGTTGCATCAGGACCAATGTCTTCACCTGCGCCATTCGGGCCATAAGCGAGATTTGAAGGGATAGAGACTTCCCACTTGTCACCAACACTCATCAATTGAACCACTTCAGTCCAGCCGGGAATGACGCCAGAGAGTGGGAAAGTTGCAGGCTCACCCCTTGCGTAGGAGCTGTCAAACTCTTTGCCATTAATAAGCGTGCCTTTGTAATGCACGGTCACCGTGTCGGTTGCTTTTGGTTTTGGGCCATCTTTACCAGCTGTGATAACTTTATATTGCAAGCCGCTGTCCAAAGTGGTCACGCCTTCTTTGGCACCATTTTCTTTTAGATAAGCTTCGCCTTCTTTTTTATTGGCAGCGGAGATGCCTGCTTGAGCGGCAGCCTGTTCAGCGGCGACTTTCTTTTGCAGTTCGGCGATTGTTGCTTGAACTTCTTCAGGGCTTAAACGGCTTTCCGTACCGGATTGAACATCTTCAATCGCAAGCAAAAAGGTTTTTGGATCGATCTCGATACCATCTCTTTTAAGTTGCTCAGCGGTGTTTCGACCAATGATGTAGCTGATTTTTTCTTCAGGTGTTTCCAATTTACCGGCAGTGCTTTCTTGTGCGTGCGTGCTTCCGCCTGTGTATCCAGTAAAGAGGATGGCTGCAGCAGCAACAGTTGTGATAAGTCCAAACTTCATGAATTGAATTCCTTTGTTGAGCATCATGTGTGCTAAGGTCAAGCCCCTAGTCTTCTTACGCTAGTGTTATTCTACTTTTAAAAAAAAATCTATTTCCTCACCAAGGATTTATCTGTCTTTCACGTCTAACTTTTATAATGCATATGAAATCGAGCGATGAAATACTGGTAGAACGAGCAAAAGCGGGGGATCGCACCGCTTTTGGCGAGCTTGTTGCGACCCATTACGATTTGATTTTCAGATTGTCATTTCGCCTGCTTGGGAGCCAAGCTGAGGCCGAAGATTTGGCGCAAGATGTCTGTATTGAACTTCCCGTTAAATTACAAAGCTTTAGAGGGGAATCAAAATTCACCACATGGCTCCATCGTGTGGTGATTAATAAAGGGCGTGATGTGATGCGGCGCAAGGCCACACATGCTCGCGCGGCAGTCGGATGGGGTGATGTTGAAGTGTTGCGCCATGCGGCGGATGCCGAAACAAAGGCGGATATACACTGGCTTCAAGAGGCAATAGGGCACTTGCCGCAAGAATTACAGGAAACACTTGCTTTGGTTTTAGGGGAAGAAATGACCCATGCCGAGGCAGGCGCGTGTCTTTCTGTCAGTGAAGGCACAATAAGTTGGCGCATGAGTGAAGTGCGCAAAGCATTAAAAAAACAAGCACGGTCAGAGGAGAAGCTTCAATGAGTAATGAATTTGAAACACTGAAGCACAGGCTTGATAAAGCCACGCCTGCGCCATCCAGTGAGGCGCGGGAGAGGGCGCTTTTGCTCGCGATGGAAAATTTTGATGAGGTTCACCAAGGATCGAAGTTTGAGGCACGTCTGAATGATAAGCAGCCCACAAAAGCGGCTGATATCACAAAAGGATTTTTTGCCATGCTTCAAAATTTAAACTCGCGCCAGTTTTACCTAGGAACCGCCTCCCTCGCTGCCATTATTGTAGCCGTAGGTGTGACACAAAATTTGACTAGTTTTTTACCGCTGCAAAGTGTCTCACAGGAGCAAATTGATCACACTGTTGAAGCGGATGTATCTGACTCTGCCGATTTATCGCTGGATGAGGTGCAAATTGCGCAACAAGCGCCAATTGCACAAGAAGCGCCAATTGCGATCTCTCCTCCCGTCAGCAGAAAAGCCAAATCTTTGCCCTCACAAAACAGAGCCAAAGCTGTTAAGCGGAGCGGACAAGCTCCAAGCATTGTCTCTTCTAAAATTCAATCTAAAGCTCGAAGTTCTGAGGCGTTTGTTTCGTCTCCAGATGTGTCACTTGTACGGCCTGCACCCCAACCAGCGCCATTTACTGATGCACGGGTTGATCGTGAGCAGTTTCCCGATAGCGCCCCTAATCCTTTGAAGACGGTTGCTGACGCGCCAGTTTCAACCTTCTCGATTGATGTGGATACGGCGTCTTATTCCTATATGCGCTCTGCTATCGAGCTGGGGCAATTGCCAGACCCGCAATCGGTTCGTGTGGAAGAGCTGATTAATTATTTCGATTATGCCTATAAGGCGCCGGATAGTGCGAATGTACCGTTTTCAACCAGTGTTTCGGTGATGGAAACGCCGTGGAACACGGGCACAAAACTCATGCAAGTTGGCATTAAGGGGTTCACGCCGCCTGCTATTGATGTGCCACAGCATAATCTAGTTTTTCTGATCGACACATCAGGATCTATGAATCAATCCAACAAGTTACCGCTTTTAGTTCAATCATTTCGTTTGCTGCTTTCAACCCTTCGTCCTGACGATAAGGTTGCTATTGTCACCTATGCGGGCAGTGCTGGTTTGGCGCTTGAGCCGACGGCGGCGAGGGAGAGCGACAAGATATTGGCAAGCTTGAAAAACCTCACAGCTGGTGGTTCTACGGCTGGGCAAGCGGGTTTGCAACAGGCCTATGCGATTGCAGAAAAAATGGCCGCAGATGAGGGTAAGGCCCGCGTTATTTTGGCGACCGATGGCGACTTTAATGTTGGCCTTTCCGATGTTGAAAAGCTGAAGAAATATATCAGCGAGAAGCGCGAAAGCGGCACGCATCTCTCGGTGCTTGGTTTTGGACGGGGCAATTATAATGATGCCTTGATGCAAAGCTTGGCGCAAAACGGCAATGGTTTTGCTGCCTATATCGATACTCTATCGGAAGCCCGCAAGGTGTTGGTCGATCAGGTGGCTGGGTCTCTGACCTCGATTGCTAATGATGTGAAAATTCAAGTGGAGTTTAATCCGCAAACGGTCTCCGAATATCGATTGATTGGCTATGAAACCCGCGCGTTAAAGCGCGAAGATTTCAACAATGATAAAGTTGATGCTGGAGACATCGGTGCGGGTCATACGGTGACGGCGATTTATGAGGTAACGCCGGTTGGCTCTAAGTCCCAGCTTGTAGATCCATTACGTTATGGCGAGAAGGCAGAAAGCACCAAAGCGAAACCAGCTCAATCGTCTGATGAATTAGCATTCGTGAAGCTACGCTATAAGTTGCCGGGCGAGGCGGTGAGCAAGCTTATCACCACGCCGGTGACTCGGGATCGTCAAGATATTCCTGAAAGTGAAGCCAATTTTGCAGCGGCTGTTGCGGGTTATGGTCAGATTTTACAGGGGAGCGATTTTTTGGGCGAATGGAGCTTTAAAGATGCTGAAGCGCTAGCACAAGCGGGCAGAAGTGATGATCGTTTTGGCTATCGTTCCGAGTTTTTGTCGCTTTTGCGATTGGCCACTTCTATCAAAGAGTAATATTGAGCACCGTTTTTGAAGCTGTCTGGACAACTTGTTTGTTCAGACAGCTTTTGATTTAGCTCAAGCTTTGATAGATATGTGGGAGTTCAACTCTATTTGAGGACTACCTATGGCCGACAATACAATCATTACTGCTGCTGTTCTCGTCATCGGTGATGAAATTTTGTCAGGTCGCACGAAAGATACGAATTCAGGGTATATCGCGGAATTTCTAACCAATATCGGCATTGATTTGAAAGAAATTCGTGTTGTATCCGACGATATGGACGTCATCGTTGACGCTGTGCGGGCACTCTCAAGCCAATATACTTATGTCTTCTCAACTGGGGGCATTGGCCCGACTCATGATGACATCACCGCTGATGCGATGGCGACTGCCTTTGAAGTTGGTATTGAACACAATAAAGATGCCATTGCGATTATGCTGGCGAAATATCCTGAAGGTGTTGAACTGAACGAAGCGCGTATGCGCATGGCCCGCATTCCTCTTGGGGCATCGTTGATTTTGAATAAAGTATCAGCACCGCCCGGATTTAATATTGGCAATGTGTATGTCATGGCCGGTGTTCCAAGTGTCATGCGGGCGATGTTGGATGAAGTGGGACCAACCTTATCAGTGGGCGAGGTGGTCCATTCGCGCACGCTGCCTTTTTATAAGGGCGAGGGCACGATTGCTGCTGGTCTTGGCGCGCTGCAGGCACGCTATGACGATATTTCCATTGGCTCTTATCCGATGAAACGCGATGGACGGTTTATGACAAATATTGTGATGCGCGGACGCGATGAAGCGCGCTTGGCTGATGCAGAAAAATCAGTTGCCATCCTGATTGAAGAGCTAGGTGGAAAAACGCCCTGATGAGTGATGCTAAGGCCGATCAAAGGTATCATGTTACTTGGGAGCAATTCCATAGTGACACCTGTTTATTAGCTGAGAGTTTAAGTAGTTTGCGATCATGGGACGTGATTGTTGCCATCACGCGAGGAGGTCTTGTGCCGGCCGCGATTGTGGCCTTTGAACTGAACATATGCCATATCGAGACGATCTCTATCGCGTCTTATGATGATGAGAATAAACAAGGTGATATTGCGCTTTTGAAACCGGTGAGCGATCAAGTTCTTGAGGCCGGTCGTAGTGGTTCAGGTGTTTTGATTATTGATGATTTGGTGGATACGGGAAAAACAGCGCGGGCTGTGCGTGAGATGATGCCAAAAGCATATTTTGCAACGGTTTATGCCAAGCCAGATGGTAGACCACTAGTAGACAGATTTACCCGCGAAGTAAGCCAGAACACTTGGGTCTATTTTCCATGGGATAAGGTCACTCCTTAAAGATACCTCCTGTGTGATAAGGGGATAAAATTACTTTCCCCTCTTGCACTTAGCGCAATGGCTGATAAACATGCGATCGGTCCGCCCCCTTGGTGAAATTGGTAAACACAGCGGACTTAAAATCCGTAGCCTTCGGGCTTGCCAGTTCAAGTCTGGCAGGGGGCACCATTTTCTGTCTTACGACAGCTTCGCATCGCTCAACGCCTCCAACGGGAGGGATGTTCGTCCGACTCGCTTTTTCGCGTGCGGTACAGTTCGGTATTTCTCTGTGGGGCGCGTCATTTTTGATTTAATGCTAAAGTTTTCGTTTTCTTTGGCAAGCGTCGAAAAACCAATGACTAAATCAGAGGTAGCCTGCCACCGTATAAGTCCACATAGCCTACCATATATTGACGCTGCTAACCCATTAAGTTTATATCTTAATAAGATAGTATAATTCTGCATCATTGCGGTTTTCTACGAGAACAAAAATGAAAAATAAGATACTCAGATTACGCCCTTCCGGTATGTTTTCCAACGTCAACGAAGTTGTGCAGCAAATATTTCTTGCCAATAAATTTAAATACCGATTCACCATTGATTGGTCGAAGTCATGCTACCGTGATAAAGCGCGTAAGGAAGACCCCTGGCTATATTATTTCGAGCCAATTTGGCGAGATGGTTATTTTGGCAAAATTAAAAAAAAAATTTGGAGTGAAGCACCTAAAATCGAGAAATTGTTGGGTGGTACGCAGGTTATACGCACCAAAGACAATATTATTACACCCAGAGAGTATGATGGGGCCCTCAAGGTATTACTTCCGCGCAATCGTATAGTGCCTTACGCTATTATACAAAAGCATATTCGATTGAACCAAAAGACTTCGCAGACAATTCAATCCTTTAGTGAGCAGTTTTTGGAACAACCATATATAGGTCTGCATATTCGAGGGCCAGGCGCATTCGATGGACGATCAGACGCATTACAAGCTGGTCAGGGTTCATTCGCAAAACTACCGTTGCAACACTACTTTAATGCCCTTGATGCTGCTTTGATAAAAACTCCGAACGCCAAGATATTAACATGCTCAGACTCGTCTTATGTCATAGAAAAAGTAAAAAGTAGGTATGGTGATCAAGTGGTTACATACAATGCGACAAGAAGCGACTTTGGCGAAATGCACGCCAGCCACGAAGCAAATAATGGGCAAATTTATGATAATTTTAATCTCGGCCTAGACGTGGTTGTAGAAGCGCATCTTCTGGCTAAGAGTGCCCTCTTGATTCACGGAACTAGCAACCTAACAAACTTTGTATTAAGTAAGTCTCCTGATCTTCCTCACATATATATATAAGGCTAGAGTTATTCTCCAACTATGTGGATGAGCGTGCGATTGCCCAAATCATCTACGCACTTACAAGCTTTAATTTATTGAAATCGCTCCATTATCCGTCCAAAATGAGCCGTGGAGTTCTTAAAGCATGGGCTTTGCGCCGAATTAATGGCGATTTCAGTGAAATACCTTCCTGCTATCGCCCCTCTTTAAGAGCAAAAAATTTCTTCTCATTGGCATTTTGATAGTGATATTTGCTCATTGTCTTTGGTCGCTGTTTCAGCATTTTTCAATATATCTAGCCAGTGTGACATTAATTGGTGTGATTTCATCGGCATTGAGAAAAATATTCTGCTGATGAAGCGCTTGTGCGTATATTTTTTTGTTTTAAATTGTGCGCTGCAAAAACTTGACATATGTCAATGAAAACATACATCTAACCTGTAATACCCTCAGCTGAATAAACCTCCCAAGGAAGCTAGAAATGTTGAATGTAGCCCTCAAAGACGAGATCGTTGAGCCACTCACCCACGGGTTTGAAGTGCCAAAAGGTGTTTATGATTTGCCTGTTATGGAAGTCAAACATTATACAGATCGTCTGTTTTCATTCCGTCTTGCGCGCCCTGATGCTTTTCGTTTTCGTTCGGGTGAGTTTGTGATGATTGGTCTGCCGGGTCAAAAACCGGTTTGGCGTGCTTATTCTGTCGCATCACCTAATTGGGAAGGTCATATTGAATTCTTTTCAATCAAGGTGCCGGATGGCCCGCTGACAACCGAGCTTCAAAAAATTCAACCTGGTGATTCTGTTTGGATGCGTCAAAAGTCAACTGGTACGCTGGTTCATGATGCGCTCATCCCCGGTAAGCGTCTGTTTTTGATGTCCACAGGTACAGGCGTTGCGCCTTTTGCCTCTATCATCCGCGACCCAGAGACCTATGATAAATTCGAACAGGTAGTTCTGGTTCACACAGCACGCGAAAAAGGTGAGCTTGAGTATGGCTATGACCTAATCCGTGAAATTGAGGAAAGCGAACTGCTTTCTGAATTGGTTGGAGACAAGCTGGTTCACTATGCAACCACCACACAAGAGAAATCTGACCACATGGGCCGGATCACGGATCTTATTCGTTCAGGCAAGTTCTTTGAGGACATCGGTGGCGCACCACTGAACCCAGAAGAAGACCGCATCATGATTTGTGGCTCTATGGATATGCTGAAAGAGCTTGCTGAAATTGCAGAAGATGCTGGCTTTGAAGAAGGCTCTAATGCCAAGCCGGGTGCTTATGTGATTGAAAAAGCTTTTGTTGGCTAGAAGCCAGTAAAAGCAGCGCTGCTTGCGACCTTATAGAAACTGACTCGTTATATTTCCCCTGTATGGTCTTTCGATCATGCGGGGGATGTGCTTTATAGCGCTTTGACTTTAAAGAAACGGGGAATGGTGATGAGTGGATGGCCAAGCGAGCTGCGTGTTTCAAAAGATAAGCGCACTATAACGATCGTGTTCGATGATGGCGTGTCATATACACATTCTGCCGAATATTTGCGTGTTGTCAGTCCCTCTGCCGAAGTTCAAGGACATTCGCCTTCACAGCGCAAGACGGTTTGGGGTAAACGTGATGTTGAGATTATGAAGCTCGACCCTATTGGCAATTATGCGGTGCGCATTACTTTCACTGATCTGCATGACACGGGTATTTTCTCTTGGGCTTATCTTCGTGAGCTTGGTGAAGAATATGAAGAGCGTTGGAATAGCTATCTCGATGAACTCGATGACAAAGGTTACGACCGCTGATTGACGCTTCTCTATGCTAAGTTTCTGCTTTTGCGAGGGCGACCAGCATTCCTCTAATTTTATTTGCGCTTTTGAGTTGCTGAGGAAAGGGGATACGCATGATTGTATCGCCTGATATCAAGTCCATTCCATCAGGATCTACACCGCAAAGGCGCCAATCTTCTCCTTTTTTCATTCCCAAGGTTGCTACATAATGAGCGATGGAGCTGAGATGGTCTTCATTCATGTGCTCAATTACGCCTTGTTCCATGGCATAGAACTCACTGAGTGCTTTATGACCTGATATCGTCACGTCTGATGCTGTAAGGGCATAGGCCTTGCCAAAGCCGCCGTTCAAGCTGATGCGCCCAATCGTGAGGCGGAAAAAATGGAAATCACCGAAATCTACATAAAGTGCTGCTTTCGGGTGGCGGTTTAAGAAGCGGGTGCGTGCGCGGGTATACTCATTTGAACCGCGCTCAAGCAATTCAGCCTCACAGAACACAGTCATGCGGGCATGGGCGAGGGGGTCGCCTTTTCCTAACTCGCCAATAAGAAGCGAGCATCTTTGATCTTCACGAAGCGCTGGTGTGTGGCTTGATAGGTCGGAGACAAGAATAATAGGTGTGCCATCCATCTCTTGCGCCATTGTGACGCGGCTTGCCTGCGGGTGGCCTGAACCTGCCTCTAAGGTTGCAAGAGAGGCGTGGCGTGCCTCGCGCAGCAGGCGGGTTGCCAGCGCTCTTGCTTCATCATCTGTTTCACGCAGCACATCTTTTTTGGCTTCTTGGCTCATTTTATCTTCCACATGATAGTTTATGATCAGGTAATCGATCTTAGCTTAAATATTCTCGTCCTATATTTTTTTTAGATGAGGCGTCCACTTTCTATATCTTGAAAAAAGTGGTGCATTGATAGACATCTAGCCTCTCGCTCGATACTAAAAATCGTACAATAAACGCCGGAAAACAGCGTTAATTTTACCTCAAAAAACATGTTTAACCTGATGTTAATAGCGAACCGTCACACTTAGCCTAGTCGGGAGTGAGCCTATTTGGTTGCTCCTTGTTGTTGTAGTTGTGTGTGCGCTTTTGTTTTTTGACGCATTCATTTTGTAGCGTAGGTGAGTTATGAGTAATACGAGTCCTAAGTCGGTAGCATTGCCTGAAGTCAAAGCTTTCAGCCCGATAAGTGAAGCACCAAGCCTTTCTTCTCCAAAAATTGCCGAAGTTAAACCTCCAGTTAGTTTAGCGCCCGCTGCTGAAGTTCAATCGATTTTGACACAGCCAAGTGTTGAGCCATCACCTGTCATCAATAGAGGTGGTTGTATTCTTGCTTTGCCAGGCGCAGAAGATATGCAAGCCCCTTATGTTGAAAGTATCGTGAGCAGCCAAGGGCGTGTCGCGTCAGGGCCGCTTGTGGATCATATCGACGGTGGATCGCACAGCAAATCAAAAAATTTCAACAAATCAGTTGTAGGGCTTTCATTGGTTGCTGCCGTTTTTGTGCTGTCTGCAAGTGTCTACATGATTGGTTTCGATGCTCAAAGTGGCAAGCATAATCAAGTGGCATCAAGTGAATCCGCAGCTGGGCGTGTGGGACCACCACAAGCTGTTGCTGGTAATTCACTCGTCGATCATTTCCAAGGCCGCGCGCCTGTTGAGGCTATTGAAGGCTTGAAGCCACGGCGTGTTAAAATTGAAACATTCCGTATTTCAAAACCACTCGTCGATAATGTTGATGTTGCAACAACAGGTTCAATTCGTAAAATTACTCTTGGCTCGCCAACACGTGGAGCCAGTAATGCAAACCCACTATCAGCAGTTGTGACACCACGAGCAAGACCTGAATTGCCTACGAGTTTGAACACCAGTCATTTAAGCGGCAGTACAATTGGAAAAAAGCTGCAAGCATTGCGCGATGGTAGCCGCACAACTCCGCTAACAATTGTGCATATTGGTGGCAGTCATATTTCCTCTGACTCATTATCGCGCGGTATTCGTGATGGCCTTCAATCTACATATGGTGATGCAGGGCGGGGCGCGGTTATTCCTGCGAATGCATATCGTTATGCCCATGCTGATGGTGTGCGGATGGTCACAAGTGGTAGTTGGTCATCGGCTGATAGCGTTAAAGTTAAATCAGGGCCTTATGGCCTTTCCGGCGTTCGGGTTGCGTCGTCTTCGCCAACGGCAACAATGACACTATCAACCAAAGGTGCTGCTTTTGATTGGGCCGAAGTAACCGTTTTGACTGGGCCAAGACAAGGCACCGTCAAGCTTTTTGCTGGTGGTCAAATCAAGACATTTAACGCTAAGGCAGCAACTGTCAGTTCGAAAGTTGTACGCATTGAAGCTAAAGGCGAAGAAGTTGTTGTCAGCCCTGCAGGTGGTAAAACCACGGTGCTAAACTGGGCGACCGGTCGCGAGAATGCTGGTGTGCGCTATGTGAATTTTGGTATTACGAGTGCTACGGCTTATTTACTAAACCGTTGGGACCCAAAACTGGTTGCCAACGACATGCGTCATCTTAAGCCAGACCTTATTGTTTGGGGGTATGGCACGAATGAAGGGTTCAACGGTAATTTGAACATGAATTCTTATCGCAATCAGGTTCAGAAAGTTTACACTAATTTGAGTGCCGCTGCGCCACAAGCAGATTGGCTATTTATGGGACCAGCATCGGGTCTTGCGCGGTCGGGCAAAGCTGCTGGTTATTGCGGTGCATATCGTATTCCTGTGAAGCTTGGCGCTGTGAGAACGGCATTGAAAGATTTTGCAAATGCCAATGGTCGTCACTTCTGGGATTGGAGTGAGGAGATGGGCGGTGCATGCGGGATTGATCAGTGGGCAAAGGCATCACCGAGGCTTGCCGCTGGTGATCGTGTTCATTTAACCCCTAAAGGTTACCGCAAGAGTGCGGAGTCATTCGTAAATTACATCAATACACTGGTTGAACAGCCACAAGTTGTTGCGGCTGTGAGTACATCAGCTCTGTAATTTATTGACGAAGCTAAGCGCTGCTTCCCAAATAGCTATAAAATGGAATGAGGCGATGTGGGATCTTGGACCGGCGCAGGTGACTGAAGTTCTGTGTGGGTGGCTTCAAGGTATCATAGGCGTTGCTGATTAATTAAAGGCTGCTGATCAATTGGATAGATCGCTGGCCGGCCCAGATGCTTGCAATTATAATACAAGGCATTGCTAAAAATAAACGTAGTTTATCCGCATAGCTTGGGAACTTTCGGATCAAGTAATATAAAGGCAGACCACTGATTAAGACGATTGCGACCTGACCGATTTCGACGCCAATATTAAAGGCCAATAAGCTTTGCCATAAATTGCTGGAATCGACTTGCAATATTTTGCTTAGAACGAATGAAAATCCAAGGCCATGCAAAATACCGATTGCCGTGGTGATCGATAAGCTATGCTTTTTAGAGGTCTTCGATATGGCGATCACGGCAGCATAAATGATTGATAAAGCGATGGTCGTTTCCACAAAGGGCACAAACCATGCTCCCTTGGGTATGAAGCCGAAAAAGCCTAATGAGAGTGTAATGCTGTGCCCAATTGTAAAGCCGGTGACACGCCATAAAAGCGTGCTTATTTGTGTTGCGCCCAATACCAGGCAGAAGACAAAAAGAACGTGATCTAAGCCTTCAAAAATATGCCGCATTCCTTCCCAGATAAACGTGCTGACTGCTTTAAAAACAGAGCGTGAAATGGAAGTCGGTTCGCTTAAAAGACCACGAATTCTGAATGTTAAAACATCCTCACCCTGATGGTCGAGAATTAAATTTGCCGTCTCGTTTTGACGTTCTAATCCGGGGTTGAGTGTGCTTTTTAGCTTGTAGCGCGTGATCTTTTGTTTTGAAGGATAGAAAATCTCGGCATCGATAATTGTGTCACCGACATATGTCACCTCAAAGTCTTTATGATACACATCGCCCTTGAGTGCCCGGCGTGCTTCTTCTAGCTGTGCGAAGGGAGCTTGTTGGAGGGCAGGGTATGCTCTGAGCTTGACGAGTTCACCCGCCAGAGTATTGCCATCTATCAAAATTTGATGGCCATTAAGAACGAATTGACCAAGACCAAGCGGGTCACGTTCTAAAGCGTTTTTATCCAGATAGTGCACCAGCACATCATCTTCCAAGCTATTTGTTGTGAAGGGTGCGGCTTTGCGGTTTCCATTGCCATCCTCTGGTCCAAGCTTGTCGGCGACGAGATAGGCCATGGGCAGGCGAATGAACGCGCGAAGGCCGTCTGTCTCATGGCTGATATGGATGACGCGGATATTAACGTTGAGATTGAAATGAGCGTGGGACTGTTGAACCGCAAGGAACGAAATTGATCCAATGGCAAGTAAATTGATTATGTAAAAAAATAAGACGGCGCGTAGATCGCACCGCCTCATTCGATAAAACTTAGATAACTCCATCGCTCTTTATTGAGTTACCATATTGTTGGAGCCGAAATACATGACGTGGTTTTTCTTTGATTTTATATCGCTTGCTTCCATTTCAATTGATGCTGATTCCAACAATGTATGTTCGTGGGTTTTTACCCATTCGAGTGCTGGTTCAAGAGTTGACGTGTAAAAGGTTGTCTCTGGCACCAAATAATGGTGTGGGATTGCGACCTTCGCGCCGGTTTTAGCAAATACTGAATCAGCCTGTTTGTAATCTAAAATATGTCTTGAGCCGTCGACTGGTAAAAACACAACGTCAACTTCGCCAATTTTGTCCCAGACTTCTTGTGGTGGTGTGGGTCGGTTGTCGCCCCACATCAAAAATTTCAGTCCACCTGTTTCAATGATAAACATGGTATTGTCGAAATGGCGGGCGTTGGTTGGGGCGCAAATTTCTTCGCGGCCTTCAAACTGCTTTACGGCCTCTGTCCAAGCAACAGTTCCCGGTGCGACGCATTGGTGCTTGTCTGCGATGCCTGTGATTTTTACATCGCCCAGCTGGAAAGTTCCGGCCATACGATCAAGGAGCATATTGGCGTCTACCTTATCGATCGCATCATGATCGAAATGGGCATGGGTTGACATGCCTATATCAACATCAATCTTTGGAAAATCCATTCGGTACCATAGTCCCCAAGCACCTGAGGGGTCATTGCGCCACGGATCAACAATAACGGTCAGGCCGCGCGGTGATGTGATTTTGAAGGATGAGTTGCTATAAAATGAAACGCCCACCTTTCCTGTATCTTCTGTGATGCCGCCATTATTTTGAACATCAATAATACGATTGTGGTTCTTGCCCGACTTCCAAGTATCTAACCCTGTACTTATTGCTTCACTTGCCGCGCCACCAATTACACCAACGGAAACGAGGGCTGCGAGAACTAGTTTTTGATGATTTTTCATAGCCAAAACACTCTCTGTAAATATCACTAATCATTATTACCCGCACAAGAAGCTGAATGATTATAAGGCTTAGTAAAGCGGATTTCTTAATGCTAGCACGGCCAGTTGTGACAATCTAGTTTCCATAGAATATTATGGTCACGGATTTTGATGGTATCTTGAATGGTTGTAAAATTTTGTTCCAAGCCATGTTATCAAGGCAGGACAATTCGCACTTTCATTCTTAGCGCGACTTAGCTGATCGCTCTTCAATTTGTTTAATAATTAAGTTGAATAAGAATGATGTGGTACGCCCTAGGGGAATTGAACCCCTCTTTCCAGGTTGAAAACCTGGCGTCCTAACCGATAGACGAAGGGCGCACGGTGAGGGTGTGTATAATAATTTCATCGGCAGGACACAAGAGCGAAAATGCACTTTTTATCGCCGCTAAGGCAACTTGGTTTATATTGAGGGGGAAACTCCTGTTTTTCTTATCGAAAAGTGTCATAAAAATATTGGTTTTATTATGGTTTTAGACGATTTGGATGAGTGTCGAGCGGCTTTAAAAAAATTTATGGAAAGTGCTGCGCCGGTCTGTTTTTTCACAGGGGCAGGCATTAGCACGCAATCCGGCATCCCTGATTTTAGAAGCCCAGGCGGTATTTGGTCGCAATATAGGATCATTGAATATGGCGAATTTTTGGACAGCGAAGACGCGCGACTGGAAGATTGGGACCGACGTTTTCATATGTATGAGCTTTTCAGGCAAGCCAAACCAAATGCGGCTCATGCGTTGATTGCCCATATGATGGAGGCGGGGCGCGCAGTTGGCGTGATCACTCAAAATATTGATGGGTTGCATCATCGCGCAGCGGGTGGAACTCGTAATAATGATAAATTGAATGATAGAATCGTCGAATTTCATGGCACTGGAGCCCATGCTCATTGTTTGTCTTGTGCGCAGCAGTTCCAAATATTGGACATGAAACGTCATGTGGAAGAAGAGGGCACAGCGCCGCGATGCTCTTGTGGTGGGTTGATTAAAGCAGCCGTGGTCTCTTTTGGTGAGAATGTGCCTGAGACCTATCTGGAGCGTGCTGTAGCCATGGTTGATTCGGCAAAAAATATGGTGGTAATAGGGTCTTCTTTACAGGTTTGGCCAGCCAGTGGTTTGCTGGAGCGTGCATTAAGCTGCGGTGCTTCATTGTGCATCATAAACCGTGAAAAAACTTCTTTTGATTCGAAAGCAGAACTGGTGTTGAGGGGGGATTCCACAGAAATAACTGATAATATTGGTTTTTACTGGGGGGTGTTTTCTTAAAATTGCAGCCTTACAACCTTGATAACCCTAGGTTGCAGTGAATTTATCCCCACAATCATGGGATAGTTTAAAAAAAGGGGCTAGCGGTATGCCCTCTTGATGCTATCCTTTAGAGAGAATCGTTTTGGGTATCGCAAAATTGTATTTTGATGCGGGTTTAGAGGCGTTGCGATGGAAATCAAATTTAATA
This sequence comes from Hyphomicrobiales bacterium, assembly GCA_039989895.1. NCBI lineage: Bacteria > Pseudomonadati > Pseudomonadota > Alphaproteobacteria > Hyphomicrobiales > Hyphomicrobiales bacterium. The sequence goes on along the minus strand of JBDXGY010000006.1, from coordinate 1,117,388 downwards.
ATGACACAGCTGTTGGTGAAAAGCCTGAGGCAAATGATGAGGCAAATGTAAACCTGAGAGAAATTTCCGGCTACATCAAGTGGTTCGATGTTTCTAAGGGGTTTGGTTTTATAGTCCCTGATGATGGTTCACAAGATGTACTGTTGCATGTGACTTGCTTACGGCGCGACGGATATCAGACAGCTTATGAGGGTGCACGTGTTGTTTGCGAGATTGCTGAGCGCACGCGAGGCTATCAAGCGTTTCGTATCATAAGTATGGATGAATCAACTGCTTTGCATCCATCGCAGATAGAGCCATCAGCTTCCTATACACCTGTTGAAGCAACTAGCGGCTTTGTTCCGGCAACCGTTAAATGGTTTAATCGGATCAAAGGCTATGGGTTTTTGATGTTGCAAGATACGGAAGAAGACCTGTTTATCCATATGGAGACTTTGCGTCGTTATGGTATTGCGGAGCTTCGCCCGGGACAGATTATGACTGTTCGTTATGGTAATGGTGCCAAAGGATTGATGGTTGCGGAAATTCGTCCATCTGACTTTAGTGGTTTGCCTGCTTCTCACTAAATACTGATCGCAGACCTTTTGGTTTTAATCGACAAACGCGTGGTGATTTTATATAAATGATCATGCGTTATTTTTTTGCCTGTCTGTTTTCCTGTCTTTTATTCATAACTGCTGTCTTTGCACAAGAACCAGTTGAACTGCGTCTTGAACAAACCGTTGAGATCAGCGGCAAGGGCAAGGCAACACGATTTTGTGCTCATGCGGCTGATGACCCTGAATCACGTACCATTGGGTTGATGTTTCAAGAAAATTTGCCGGAATTGGGCGGTATGATTTTCGATTTTCAGGAAACAGACATCGTGCATATGTGGATGCGTAATACAATTTTGTCGCTTGATATGGTTTTTATCAGCGATACGGGAAAAATTGTAAAAATTGCCAAGAACACAAAACCTTTTTCGCTGGAAATTATTTCATCCGATGTGCCCGCGCGCAGCGTTTTGGAAATTAATGCAGGCATTGCGGACAAATATGGCCTCCAAGTTGGTGATAGCGTGGTGGTTAGCGCAACAAAATGCATACTTCCATAAATCTTCTGCACCTTTCCTCTTGAATTGAAAACAAGCCCCGTGTAGGGAGTGGGCGTCGACAAAAATAATCAATGAATTTTTGACCATTCTTTGATGAAATTTGCGACACAGACCTTTGATTATATTATGACAGGGTTTATCGGAGCGTAGCGCAGCCTGGTAGCGCATCTGGTTTGGGACCAGAGGGTCGGAGGTTCGAATCCTCTCGCTCCGACCATTTTTGTGAGTTCGACTGCCGGTTGAGCAGCAACGAGAAAAAGGACACAAAATGGTTGCACGTATTTATAAGCCGACGAAATCTGCGATGCAGTCCGGACGGGGTAAAACCAATGGCTGGATGCTGGATTATGATGCAGAGCAGCCCCGCCAGCGTGATCCGTTGATGGGCTATACATCTTCAAGCGATATGAAAAGCCAAATCAGTTTATCCTTTGATACGCTGGAAGAGGCTGAGACCTATGCCAAACATAATTCTATCGACTATGTGGTTGTGAAGCCAAAAGAGCGCAAAATCACGCGCGTTGCTTACGCTGATAATTTCAAATATGGACGACTATTGCCTTGGACTCACTAAGGTAATCGTTTTCATGGGGTCCCGTAGCTCAACTGGATAGAGCACCTGCCTTCTAAGCAGGATGTTGCAGGTTCGAGTCCTGCCGGGATCGCCATTTTTTAAAAGTGATTGATATTCAAGGATTAATTTAAATTTATCCCTAGCCCTAAATATAAGAATTATGTGCAATGATCATCATTAGTAGTTTTCCTCGAAGCGGCAATCATCTTACTAGATTTTTGATAGAATATTTAACTGGAAGATCGACAATGGGTTGTATGGATAATCCACGAGATATTCCAATTTTTAGAACTGAATTTTCTGAAAATCCATCTGTATTATCGCATGTTAGCGGACCTCGAATTGGATTTAAGTCGCATAAAGTATATGATAATGGAGTGCTGATTAATCTCGAACTTTGTGAACGTTTAATACTAATACAAAGAGAACCTGCCGAGGCAATTTTAGCACATCATGTGAAAACTGGTAAATTAGGTCGTCTTTTGAAGCAAAAAAAGAAAATTAAAAGAAGTATCAAGAACTACTTTGCCCTTGAAAAATATTATGAAGAATTTTCTCAGAAGAAATCTAAAATTGTTTATGAGAATTTGATATCTCCAAACAAGTCGGACTATCTGCCAGAACTCCAAAAACTTGCGGACATTTGTTCACCGCATGTTGATAGTCAACGCTTTTCAGAGCTGTGTGAAGATTTTACAAAATTTAGGACAATTTCTAGCCAAGGAAAATTTGGCGACTGGGGAGGGTACAATAGTCAAGGGAAAAGCGATTACTACCAATCAAAGATGCATCCTGTGACGAAAAGATTATTTGATTATTGGATGAAAAAATATTCTGTTTGAGGCGTTTTCATGCAGGCTTTAATTTCAATTGATAACAAGAGTTGCATCACACACATTTGCGATATTTGAAGTAATTATAAACTTAGGTGAAGCGTTATAAATGATTGTTTTTGCAAGGATTCTGTGAATTAAATTCCTAAATTGGCACAATGCGTTCAAATAAGTAAGTGAGGAACGTTAGGCTATTAATTTTAAAAAGATTTATTACACCTGCCGAGATTACTACCCGAATTACTAGTATTTTCTTTATACATGCCGTAGCGCGTTATGAGCGCAAACACGCTTCAAAGCGTGGCGGCGAATTTGGCGATGGATTTTTGATAAACCGTGGCCGCGTTCCATGTCTTCAGCACGTTATAGTTATGGCTGCCGGGTTGGTAGCTACCACCTGCTTTCCAGCCTTTCCTCTTGAGAAAATTGGCCGTAGAAGCAAGGACGTCAGGCACTGAACTTACAAGGTTGCGGCGACCATCACCGTCGAAATCTACACTAAAGGCGACATAGTTTCCGGGTAGAAACTGGGTTTGTCCGATTTCGCCGTGGCGCGCGCCGCGCATTTGGGAGCGTGGCATCCAACCGTTGTCGAGGATTTGTAAAGCGCCCAGTAAATGAGGGCGGAAGAAATCGGAGCGGCGGCAATCGTGGGTGAGGGTGGCGAGCGAGGTGATCACATCATGTTTGCCGGAAAAGCGTCCAAAAGCGGTTTCCATACCCCAAATGGTTACAAGAACCTCTTTGGGTACGCCAAATCGTTTTTCAACACTGGCAAAGACGCCAGCGTGTTTTTTCAGTTTAGCTAATGAAGGTCTTTTGAGCCCGGTTGTGCGTAGTTTATAAAAGGCATCGAAGCCTTTCTTGAAAGATTTGCGCTGAACGCGATCAAATTTTATCGTCGCTGAGGAATATTGGGTTCCTTGAAGGGCAGCAATACCGCGTTTGCCAACACCTTTCTTTTGGGCGTAGGCTGAGAAATCTTTTTTGAATGCATTGAATCCGTTGGCATTTTTCCCACATTGTGCGGCAACTGCTGCGCTCGACATAAGTGTGAGTGCTACTGTGCCCACGACGATCAATGTTCTTTTCATCATAATTCAATCCAAATGTTGTTATTAGATGGCTCACTTTATTATAAGCGAAAAATGAAGAGTATTTCTAGTGTTAAGGGGTTTAGTGCTTAATTTGAGCCAAATTCGCTGCGCAATTTAGCGCCATGCTCATTCAATTTCGGTACGGGACCGTATGTTTCGCTTCTGCCGGCCACAACAGCGGCGGGGGCTAAAAGTTCAGCTTCTCCGTTTTCAGTCTCAACCCGTATAAACCGGTTTTGGGGGTGTGCCATCAAATCATCCAAATCCGAGAGACGGCCATAGGCAATGTCGGCTTTCTTTAGAAGGGCGATATTTTCTTCGCGCTCATGCTTTTTGAAAAAATTATCAAAAATGCCGTCAACAATTGTGCGGTTGGCGACGCGGTCAGAATTATTGGCGAAGCCTTCTTCTCGACTCAGCTCTGGCCTGCCTAAGACAATGGTGCAAAGATTTTGCCATTCTCGTTCGTTTTGAATTGAAATCAAAACCACTTTGCCATCACGACAGGTATAAGCGCCGTAAGGGGCGATGGAGGGGTGTTTGAGACCTACGCGTTTTGGGGTGGCTTTGCCGTAGCGATGTTGGAGATAGGGGACATTCATCCAATCGGAGAGGGCGTGAAATAAGGAAATATTGATTTGGCGACCCTGGCCAGTGCGTTCGCGGGCATAAAGAGCTTGGAGGATGGATTGATGCGCTGTCATGCCGGCTGCGATATCGCACACAGAGATTCCGACTCGTGCGGGGGCATCCTCAGTGCCGTTGATCGCACATAATCCGCTTTCGGCCTGTATCAGCAAATCATAAGCTTTTTGATCTCGCCACGGGCCTTCATGCCCATATCCGGAGATCGAGCAGATGATAAGACGCGGGTTTTTGTCACGCAGTTTGGCCGGATCAAAGCCAATGCGCTCAATCGCACCAGGCGCAAGATTTTGAATGAAGATGTCTGCTTGGGTTAGCATACGGTTGAGGATCGCGTGATCTTCAGGCTTTTTTAGATCAAGGCAGATTGATTGTTTGCCACGGTTGAGCCAGACAAAATATGAGCTGTTGCCGTTGACGTGTTTATCGTATCCACGCGCGAAATCCCCCTCGGGGCGTTCGATTTTTAAAACACGCGCGCCTGCATCGGCCAATTTGCCAGAAGCATAGGGTGCCGCGACCGCTTGTTCTACCGAGACGACGAGCAATCCTTCGAGGTCTTTCATTAATCCGCTCATCCTAAAAAATAATCTATTGATAGGATGCTATCAGGAAACGGCGGTCCATGATAGCAATTGGCAGTCTATAGCTTCAAAATCTTAGTATGTGTCAAATTGGCCTTTGCCAGCAGAAATGTCATTCATAGCACGCGCTAAATCGACATCCAGTTGTGTGATTCCGTTATTGTCATGGGTGCAAAGTGTCACATCCACACAGCCGTAAACATTTGTCCATTCAGGGTGATGATCTATCTTATTAATAACAGTGGATACACGTGTCATCCAACCGAATGCCTCGATGAAATCTTTAAATTTAAAGCATTTAGTTAGGCATTTCCCTTCGCTTGAAACTATCCATCCAGACAATGTTTCGATGGCAGCGCTGAGCTCTTCTTTATTTAAAGTTTCGGCCATTATCTGTTCCTATCTGCTTTGTTGTCGATAAAATATAAACTGTGAATCAAGATTCGTCGATGATATTGTACCTTTCTATAAATGGACTTTTGTCTATAAAATTAAATGGCACGTTCATTGTGTATTACAGGAGAATATAACACATGGCTGATATTACAGAAGATGATTTTGTTGAGAGCGTTTTTGATGCGCTTCAGTATGTGTCTTATTTTCATCCGCCGGATTTTCTTCAACATATGACGGCGGCTTATGAGCGGGAGGAAAGTCCGGCTGCGAAGTCTGCCATGGGGCAAATCTTGGTCAATTCTCGGATGTGTGCACTAGGACGGCGACCAATTTGTCAAGATACAGGCACGGCCCATGTTTTCGTGCGCTTTGGTATGGGCGCGAAGCTTTTGAGCAATAAGTCTTTGCAGGAATTGGCCGATGCGGCTGTGCGGCGTGCATATCTGCATGACACCAACCCGCTGCGAGCCTCGATTGTCACTGAGCCTTTTGGCAAGCGTAAGAATTCTGGCGATAATACGCCGTGCATTGTGCATGTTGAAATGGTGGAAGGAGACACCATAAAAGTGGATGTTTCTGCCAAGGGGGGTGGATCTGAGAATAAGGCGAAATTTACCGTTTTGGAGCCGTCTGAATCTGTTGTTGATTGGGTTGTGAACACGGTGGAAAAGCTGGGCGCAGGCTGGTGCCCGCCCGGTGTGCTTGGCATAGGGGTTGGTGGTAGCGCTGAAAAAGCCATGATTATGGCGAAGCAAAGCCTTAATGAGCATATGGATATGAGCGAGTTGCTGCGTCGTGGTCCTTCGTCATTGATAGAAGAAACCCGTATTGAGATTTTCAATCGTGTGAATGGGCTTGGTATTGGTGCGCAGGGGCTAGGTGGCAACACGACCGTGCTTGATGTGCGGATAAAAACATTTCCAGTTCATGCAGCATCACTGCCGGTGGCGCTAATCCCCAATTGTGCAGCAACGCGCCATGTGAGTTTTGAGCTGGATGGCACGGGACCGGCTGATTTGACGCCTCCTGATATTTCGGACTGGCCTGAGATCGTGATTGATCAGACAGATGGCAGCTCGCGGCGTGTGGATCTTGATCAATTGACGGACGCGGAGGTTGAAAGCTGGAGGCCGGGTGAAACTATTTTGCTTTCAGGCAAGCTTTTAACCGGTCGTGATGCAGCCCATAAGCGGATGATTGAGACGATCAACAAGGGCGAGCAGATGCCCGTCGACCTCAAAGGTCGCGCGATTTATTATGTGGGTCCAGTTGATGCGGTGGGCGATGAGGTTATTGGTCCAGCAGGGCCGACCACATCCACCCGTATGGATCGTTTCACGCCACAACTGTTGGCGGCCACTGGCCTTAAGGTGATGATTGGTAAGGCTGAGCGTGGGCCGGAAGCAATAGAGGCGATTAAAAAGCATAAGGCTGCTTATTTGATAGCTGTTGGTGGCTCGGCTTATTTGGTTTCAAAGGCTGTAAAGTCAGCGCAGATGGTGGCCTATGAAGATCTTGGAATGGAAGCCATACGCGAGCTTGTTATCAAGGACATGCCTGTGACGGTTGCCGTTGATGCCAATGGAACGTCTGTTCACCAGACAGGACCACGCCAGTATCGCCGCGCAGTCGAGTGAAGCGCTAAGCGGAAGGCTCACGATGGCGGTTGCCATTCATAAATCCAGTTATAGCGTTGTTGCAGACGCTTGCCGCCTAATGCTTTCAAGCCAAGGTCGCGGGTACGCGCCATCATGCTAGACCAGTGATAGCGCTCGCCGTTCGCTTTTGCCTCGTTCCACACGCGGGTGACGCGTTCTTTTCGTAATGACTGGTATACGGCAAAGGCATCATTTATATTTGTTTTGTTGGCGATGACATGGGCGAGCGTTGCAGCATCTTCTATGGCCATGGCCCCGCCTTGTGCCAAAAAAGGCACCATGGCATGGGCTGCATCTCCAATCAGGACCTTGTTATCGCGTGACCATGATTGTTTGGGTTCAACAGTATAAAGCGGCCAGCGCTGCCAGTTTTCGCCTTTTTGCACAAGGCTGATGATTTCATCATTCCAATCTTTGAGATGGTGTAAAATATCACTCGGTGCAGCGGGGGTGGACCAGCGTTTTTCTGGTTGTTTATCTTTCACGACACAAACGAGATTAAGCGTGCCCTTCTCATCAACTGGATAGGCTACAAAGTGTGCATTGCCGCCAAGCCACATGGCAAGGTCATTGGTTGCGGTCCATTTTGGTGCCTGATTTGCGGCAATCATGCAGCGAAAGGCTGTGCGACCAGAAAAGCTGGCCTCTACAGAGTTTACTTGTTGGCGTAGCGATGACCACACGCCATCAGCGCCGATGATGATCCCATCTTTCTGCGCGAATTTTGTGTTGAATTGAATGTCGATGTCTTGTGCTACGGCCTGTTCATAAAGGGCGCCGATTAAGGCCTGACGCTTTAAAACCAGATAAGGAGCATCATGGGTGCGCTCGAAATCTGTTCCAAGCGGCATGCGTGTGATCATTGTGTTTGATCGGCCCGTGCAGACGCTGAGATGGTTCACCGCATGGCCGGATGTTTTAATGCGTTCACCAAGGCCCAACCCATCAAGGACTCTGAAAGCATTTGGCGTTATTTGAATACCAGCACCAGCCGTGGTGATATTGGCGCGTTTTTCAATGATTTTTACTGGTATAGAGTGTTGTTTCAGGCATAAAGCGGCTGTTATTCCAGCAATGCCTGCGCCTACAATCGTTACAGATTTTTCGGCGGATGCAGCCAAGTTTTATGCTGCATCTTCTGTATAGAGATTACCCTCAGGGCGTGTTTCATGCGATTTGAGAGTGGGATTATACTTATAAAGAGTTGAACAATAGGGGCATACTTTCACATCTTCTACTCCCATGTCGATGAAGACATGAGGGTGATCAAAAGGAGCTTTTGCGCCAACGCACATGAATTCCTTGACGCCTATTTCGATCTGTTCCACACCGGAATCGTTAGAGAAGTGTGGAATATGTGTATCGGCCATGCTCGAATACCCTTTTATTATTCTGTATCAAACCCTATGACGGTGCGCAGGATATGCCTAGTAGATATTTGGTCGAATCTAATACACTTTAGACATTATCGTAAAGCATGAAATGCGCTTTTAGAATAACTGTGAGGCACAAATATGTTGAATAAATTCAATTCTAATGGCGTCGAGCTAGCCTATCGTGATGTGGGTGAGGGTGAGCCAATTTTTCTGGTGCATGGTTTTGCGTCTAATTCCTATACGAACTGGGTTTCTCCGGGTTGGTTCGATACGCTAACTGGTGCTGGATACCGCGTGATCGCACATGATAATCGTGGTCATGGGGAGAGCGAGAAACTCTATGATCCTGCGCTTTATGATGCTCCGCTGATGGCTGAGGATGTGCGCAGCCTCATGGATCATCTTGAAATTGAGTCGGCCTATGTGATGGGTTATTCTATGGGTACGCGTATTTCTGCATTTCTTTGTCTCAATCATCCTGATCGCGTTAAATCTGCTATTTTTGGGGGGCTTGGTATGGGGCTCATTAATGGCGTGCCGGGCACAATGGAAATTGCGCATGGTCTGGAAGTGGATGATCCATCCACTTTAACGGACCGGGGCGCTATTGCCTTTAGAGCCTTTGCGGATCAAACAAACAGCGATCGGCTAGCGCTTGCTGCGTGTATTCGAGAATCACGCACTAAAATTAAGTCCGATGACATTCGTCGAATTCAACAACCAGTTTTAGCAGCTGTTGGAACACAAGATGACGTGGCCGGTGACCTTGAGGGGCTGGTTGATTTATTACCAAAGGGGGAAGGGCTGCCTATTCCAAGGCGTGATCACATGCGAGCCGTGGGTGATAAAATCTATAAAGCAGGAGTTGTTGAGTTCTTATCGCGTCAACTTTGATTGTTATTTTTCATGAAAAGCGTTAGTCTTGTTATGTGATAGTTCAAGAAAATTGCTTGAATCCATTCCTCTAACACCGATATTCCCTTATAATAACACCAGTGTTTAGTTCGGCGTTGCCGTCTCTATCAGTGCGAGGAGCACAACAGTGAGTATTCAATCTTCTAAGTCACATCTTAAAACAGTTGACCCTGTTTGGAATGAAATAAGACGTGAGGCGGAGTCTGCGGTTCATCGTGAGCCAACTGTTTCCAGCATGATGTATTCTGCGATTTTGAATCATGAAACACTCGAAGAAGTAATTGCCGCGCGCATTGCTGACCGCCTAGAGAACCGCGATTTGCGCTCGTCTGTTTTTGTTGAGGCCTATCGTGATGCGATAGCTGATCAACCATCAATTGGCGAGATGATGCGTGCGGATATTACGGCTGTTTATGAACGCGATCCGGCTTGTGAACGGTTTATTGAGCCGGTGCTCTATTTCAAAGGATTTCAAACGCTCCAAGCCCACCGTCTTGCGCATTGGCTTTTGGCGCGCGGGCATCGTGATCTCGCGCTGATCATTCAGTCATCAATTTCCATGCGTTTTCAAGTAGATATCAATCCTGCCGTGAAGCTGGGCCAAGGTATATTTTTGGATCATGCAACTGGTGTTGTCATTGGCGAGACGGCTGTTATTGGCGATAATGTTTCTATTTTGCAAAATGTGACATTGGGTGGCACTGGCAAATCTGGTGGTGACCGTCATCCTAAAATTGGTGATGGCGTCTTAATTGGTGCAGGTGCCAAGGTTCTTGGTAATATCAGGGTTGGCCATTGTTCGCGCATTGCCTCCGGTTCTGTTGTCTTAAAAGAAGTGCCGCCTGAAACAACCGTTGCTGGTGTGCCAGCCAAGGTTGTGGGCAAAGGTGGTTGTTCGGAACCATCGCGCTCTATGGATCAGATTTTGGCTGAAAAAGAAGATTTATTCATTGGCCAAGGTATTTAGGCTGAAGGTTGAATGAAACCTCGCGAAAATGAACCGAGCGGGGAAAAGGGTGTTTGTTGCTCTTTTCACTTTTGCTTTCACATGTCATAGAGATTTCAAGATAAAATTTAGCCCGACTTTGAAAGCTGGGACCATGCAATTTGGAGATTGATGTGGACAAGACAGAAATCCTGCGCCTTGAGACCTATCTCAAAAAACGCTTTAATTCGACTGCTCTTGAAGTACGTGGTCGCCCGACAAAAAAGGATTCTGCTGAAGTTTATATAGCGGATGAATTTGTTGGCGTTATCTATGTTGATGAGGAAGATGGCGAACGTTCTTATGATTTGAATATCGCTATTCTTGATATTGATTTGGACGAAGCCTAAGTCGAAGAAACTATTTTGATTGATGCGCTTATTGCACACGCATCGATATCAATTGTCGCTTTATGCTACTGTCGATTTGGCGCCATACAGGTAATAAATTACGGTGATAACGTATATTGACCGTAATATTCTTTTCAAATTGGAAATCATAAAGACACGTTGGTAAGATATTGTTTTCGCCGAGTTTTTCTTCCTGCAGGCAACGCGTCACAAATAATTCAGAGTTATTTCTAGCATAAAACACATCCTCGGATTTATAACCGGAGGCGGGGTCTAGTGTTTGGCCTATCAGGCCATCTGGACCTCTCCATGCTTTACCAGTGAAAAAACGTCGATAAATACCTTCCAGACGCTGCTCGGGAGAATTCGGTGGCTCAGTTTCAATCAATGATACAAAAATCAATGATTCAAGTTGGGCCGTACTTTCATAAATAGCAGCATCTTCCTGATTGTATCCTTTGAGCGATGGCCATTGAAAATATAGGTCAATAAATTGTTGGCGACCCGATATTCTTTGCCTGCCTCGACGAATGATGTTTTGCGGAATCTGCAATGAGGTTTTGGATATCAAAACATCAACTGGTTCTGTGCTGATTGAGTGATCGCCGAGAACAGCAGGATTGGTATAATGACGCAAGGCGAAGTGGATAGCTGCTGTGGCGATGACAAGCACAAATATGCCCGATAATATCTTAGTTGTTAGGCTCATAATTCCTCGACACCGTGATTCCTTTATCCTCTATGCCATGATTCACGCGCAGTTTCATATCTCGCGATGAGATAGGCACCGTATTTTGGCATAGGGTTTGCGATGATTAGGTAAGCGCTGCGTTATTGTTACGTATTGATACATAAACAAGGCTGAAGAGCGCTATATTTAAAAGGTGCGATTTAAAATGATACAGACTGAATTATTGATAACGATGTATATTGTGTGCGCTGGTTTTGCATCTGCCGGCCTTCTTGGTTCTTTTGTTCAGCTTTGGAAGACAGAACCAGTTGGATTTTCAATTAATTATGATAGTTTTATCAATGGTTTAGTTGGTGTATTCGTTTGTATTTTTGCAGGCCCGTTTATTATCATGCGTAATACACTGCGCGGACGGCGTATTGAGGGGCGGCCATTGGGCTGGGTTATTATGGCCAGTGGTATCGCTTCATTATGGAGCTTTTGTACCGGCTTAGTGATTATGCATTTTGCTCTTTCCATTCGGACGAGTATTTTTTTGGCTTGAGACTAATAACATCATCGTTCGATTCCAAAAATATGAAAGCAAGCCATGAGTCTTTATAGCCTTGATGATCGCATGCCTCAGTTGCCAGAGGCTGGAAAATACTGGATTGCTGATAATGCTAGTATCATAGGTAATATTGTCATTAGTGAAGATGTTGGGATTTGGTTTGGCGCTGTGCTGCGGGGCGACAACGAACAGATATACATTGGTGAGGGCAGCAATATTCAAGACCAATGCATGTTGCATACGGATATGGGATTTCCGATGACCATTGGTAAGGGGTGCACGATAGGTCATCGCGCTATTCTTCATGGATGCACAATTGAAGATAATAGCTTGATTGGTATGGGGGCAACGGTTTTGAATGGTGCGCGCATCGGCAAAAATTGTTTGATTGGTGCCAATGCCTTGGTGCCAGAGAATAAAATAATTCCTGATAACTCGCTGGTTGTTGGTATGCCAGCCAAAGTGGTGCGCTCACTTGATGACGCAGCTGTCGAGAGTTTGCGCTTATCATCCCATGATTATGTTCGAAACTGGAAGCGCTTCGCGGCTGGTTTAAAGGCAATATAAAAAACCATAAAAGAAGCCGACCCCTGGGGAAGGGTCGGCTCCTGTAGCTCGGTCACTTAGGTGGGATGGGGTGTGGGACGCGACCGAGAACTTGTTTTCTGGCGTGCTTTTAAAAAGCGATGCCGGAATTCGTTTTACTGGCTGATACTTGCTACTGATCCGACACGAATGTCTTTAATCAGTTCCCACTTACCAGTGTGATTCTTAGACTGACGCTTGATGTAAGTGTACGGCGTTTCGCTCCACAGCATCACACGATCATCAAGGTTATCAAGAACGAGGTCACCTCGGTCTGTGCGTACGGTCAAAACAGCATGGCCTTCACCGTTTGGTTGCAAAACAACCGTGATTAGCAAAGCTGAAGGCGGCCAACCCTGCGCCATTAAGGCTTTACGTTTTTCTAAAACATAATCTTCGCAATCACCTGCATGAGTTGGGTATGTCCAATATTCTTCTGTGCCATAAAGATCAGCGTCTGTGACAGCTTCGATTGATTGGTTTGCTTGATAATTGACATTGAGAACTGTTTCCCAATTCTTCTTTGTCAATTTAACGCGCACATCACCTTTTGTTTTTGTCCGACATTCTGAAGGGTTCTGATTGCAGAACTCATAGTGTCCAATAGGTATACTGGTTATTTTTCCAGTATCCATAAACGGTATACTTTTGGCTTCTGCGTTGTTTGCTATAAAAGTCACTGCGCTAACAATAATCGCAGTCTTTAATATGAATTTTGTTGTAGTCCCTAGCATTTTATTGCTCCCATTTCCTATGGGATGGACATTACAAAATAGTTTTTTACTTTCAGAAAATTTCGATTACTGCATTTTATTCAAATGAATACATAGTTTTAGTAAAATGTAGCGAGAATTATATTTGATTTTAAATCGATTTTGAGGAGATATTTATCTGTCTTTGAGGCAAATTTGCATAAAATTTTATGTAATTTTGAAACAGTGACATTGTGGCGCGCTGAAATATGGCGCGTTTTTTATTGCTTATTATAAGGGATTTTTTCTCCCTAAGCGGGAATATCCTGTAAAGTGCAATAATATCAGTAGCTTATATGATTTATAATTGATTATTCGCGCATGAGTTCATGCCGTATAGCAGTGCTTAATATACACTGTTATTGAAGTGAGTCTCGTGATGTAATTTGTAGGGGCTGTCGTTTTGCTCGTTCAAATTGAGCACTACCTGTAGGCTACTTCAGGGCAAATTATTCGAAGAAACATGAATCTGAACGTCAGAAAGCGTCATTTCACAAGGCAATTATGCCGTGAAATAAAATTAGATGCATAATTAGTTGGTTAAAAATTGATTGCTAAATCGCAAGGAAAGCTCGACTTTACGCAATATGTCAGCTCTTAGCCGAAATCAGTGTTTTGTATTTTTGAAAACTCTACCGCAATACCTTCTTCGAAAACGCGTACAACACGTGATCTGATTTTTCCAACCAAGAGTGGTGCGCCAATTTGAATAGGCCGTTCAAGCATTAAAGCTGCACCAGATAGCGACATATCGAGGATTTTGGCTTTAACTTCGGTTCCATCATGCAATGTGATGCTTGCATAAGGTGTTTCAGGAGCTTCGCGTAAATGGCGACGATCTTCTGGTAGATTGAGTTCATGGCGATTGGCAAGCCAAGTAAGCTGAGTGGATAATTTGTCACGTTTGCGCAGTGGCGCATTAACAGACATTGCAAAACCACTATCAAAAACTCTGGTTATGAGGCCTTCAATGCGGCCAACATGATCAACATAAGCGACCACTTTTTCACCTATTTCACCTGAAATAGGTCCGCTAATTCCAAGGTTTCCGGGTGACATATCGCGAATATGGCACGGGTATTCCTGTTGATTTTCCAACATAAATCGACCCAAGACATTGATTTTTACGCGCTGATAATTACGACGGTCTAATTTCGGCATGTCAGCACGTTGGCGTTTTGATTTCATAAAAGCAGTCATGAAAACTCTATCTTGGAGTTGCGATGTAATGATCCAAATAATAGTCGCGGTTGGTTAACAAGTAGTATTTATGCGCCATAAAAAAATTTAGAACGTAATGCTTTATCGAAATCAGTCAGTGTAATTGTTTCGGGGAGGTCTAGTGTACGCCGCCATCAAGCACAGTCAGGTGGCCGACTTTACGAGATCCAGAAAATTTTATGCTTTGCTCTTCAGCCTCAATGTCTGCTTGCAATGGGCGTGCGATTTCTACTTTATGTTGATGCGGCATAATCATCCGAAGGCTGGAAAGCTGAAGTTGTTTAATTGGCTCCATACCGGCCCAATAAGGCATTTGTAGTGGCGCTAAGCATCCCATAATGCGGGCATCTGTTCGGCCATTCAATTTTAAAGGCAGAAAGATTGCTTCAAGTGGTATTGTAAGTCCTTGTCTGTTCTTGCCAACAAGGCCAAGAATATTCACTGATGCATCTTCGCACGTCGTATGCAGAAGTGTTTGGATGGCGTCTTTGCTATCGCCATCTAATAGATCCATGAAATTGCTGTTTTTCACTTCGCGGCCAAAAAGACTGCATGTGCGGGTTCCTGCTAACCGGAAAGTATAGTCGTCGCTCCCGCCAACATGCAGGATAAATGTATCTTTTAAAACATTTCGAATATCTGCGGGCTCTAATGCTGAGCGATCCGGCGCAATACGGGCGCCTCTAATGCGATTCCAGTATATGTAAAGTTCATTCGTATGAGTATGTTTCATTTTGTACCAGTCTAGCCCCTGAATTCATTTTTTTCGTACAATGATGTACTCGTAGTGTTCGATTTTCGGACACGAGACGTATTTCTTTTGTGTCTGCCTGTTGTATCGCAGGAGACATGCCAACATCAGGGGTGTGGGCTGTCTTCAACGGCTTTACTGATCGTTAAGGTTAATGAGGAGTAAAGATTGATGAGGGCACTTAAATGGTCCATTTATGTCTCAACACGAGGGAAGCTCCACGGGTTAAACAAAAAAATTTGGTTGTGGGATTCGACCTAACCGTTCAACGTTAAATCGTTGGACGGTTTCTTTTTGTTTAGATTTATGTCCATGTCACTTCATTGAACGACATCAACGACATGAGAGAATAACTTTGGCACATAATGGTAATGGTGAATTTGATGGAAAATCGGAGTCCAGTGAGGACTCGGTGACAGATCATGAGCGCAGGCAGCCAGCCTTTAATGTGCCAATGGTCATTCTTGTCTCAATTGTACTACTTGCAGCGGTTCATCTTTATCGCTTTTACATTCTTGATGCTGATGGTGATCAACAGTTTTTGCTTGCCTTTGCTTTTTTCCCGGTACGTTTTAACGCTGAAGCTATGGTGGGTTTAGAGCATTTTTTCCCAGGCGGACAGGCGGGTGCTTTGGCCAGTTTTGTGACCTATGGGTTCATTCACGGCGACTGGCTGCATATTATTGTGAATGTGTTTTGGTTGCTGGTTTTTGGCAGTGCGCTTGCGCGACGGTTTGGTGTGGTACGATTTATACTTATGTCGCTGATTGGCTCAGTGGCTGGTGCGTTATTACATTTAGCAACAAATTGGGGCTCGCCTATTCCTGTGGTAGGGGCTTCGGCAGCTATTTCAGCACATATGGCCTGTGCAGCGCGGTTTGCTTTTGTACCCTATGGTCCGCTCGGTCGACCACGATCAGATCATCCCGGTGCGTTCTTCCTACCGTCTCTATCTATTTTTGAAATGGCGCGAAATGTTCAAGTTGTTAGTTTTCTTGGTATTTGGTTCGCCATTAACCTGATATTTGGCCTTGGAAGTGGCGTTATTGACGGTGAGACCTCTATTGCATGGCAGGCCCATATTGGTGGTTTTTTGGCGGGCCTAATCCTATTTCCATTGTTCGATCCTGTTGAACGTGCAGAATGAGCGCAGAGTTTTTGATTGTGAATCTTCTTGCCTTCTCTCTTCACTATACTAAACTTGCCTTCAGCTCATAAGTTAAATTTGAGACGTAAAATCAGGGAAATATACAGAAAACATACAGTTTTCTAAGCTGGAGGGTTACGGTTTTAGATATTTTTTGGTCGATTAAAAGGAGGCATACTTATGAAATTATCACAGTTATTGGATAAAAAAGGACGTAAAACGCTTACTGTTGATGCGAATGAGACACTTTCATCGGTTTTTTCGGTCTTGGCGCAGAATAAGATTGGCGCGCTTGTCGTGTGTAATGCAAAAGAAGAGGTCGTCGGGATTATTTCTGAGCGTGATCTGGTGAAAGCTATTGCTAAAGACGGCGAGCGAACGCTGTCATGGCCAGTGGAATCTTGCATGACCACGGATGTCATTACTTGCTCAGAAAACGATACGGTGAATGACGTTATGGAAAAGATGACCGCAGGACGGTTTCGTCATATGCCGGTTGTTGAAAATAACAAGCTTAGCGGCGTGATCTCAATCGGTGATGTTGTTAAAAATCGAATAGAAGAAGTCGAACGGGAAGCGGCTGATATTCGTGCTTATATCCACGCTAGTTAATTTTAAACTGCGATTGATTGCTTTTCTGATTTGGCGCTATTTTGAGAAAATTGCGGTGCGAGCATTGCAATAATTGGTTTTGCTGCTGCATAGCCTGCATCAATCGCTTCGCTTGCGCGATGAAAATCAAATAGGCCGATATCACCTATTTGGGGTGATACTAATGTATCGGGCGGATCACCAGCCAGACGTGAGCGTGCAATACGGTCTTGGATGATGTTAAAGGATTGCATCATCACAGACGAGATACCTGGCGGTCCGTCTTTACGGCCCAATATCTGGCGGCGAACAAGGCGTTTTGCATCGGTATTTTGCTCTATTCCAGATGCGGTTTTATCCACTATATCCAAGCCATTAATGTCGTCTTCATTTAAAGAGGTGGCTAGCATTGTATTAGCCATGACTGTGCCTTTGCCAACGCCACTTGATGTCAGGCTGATGCCGATGACATAGTTCGCGTTCATTGCGCGACAGGTTGTGACCGGTACGGGATTGACGAGCGCTCCGTCTACGAGCCAGCGGTTTTCTACCTTAACTGGTTTGAACACGCCGGGCAGGGCATAAGATGCTTGAAGAGCGGATGCCAGATGGCCTTTGGTGAGCCAAATTTCATTGCCGTTAGAAAGCTCTGTGGCGATGCAGGCGAAGGGTATCTTGAGATCTTGAATTTCAATGTCATTGAGGTTTTGGGTCAAAATTTTGCCTAGACGCGATCCATTGATCAGACCACTGCCAGAGAGACTGACGTCCATGAGAGCAAAGACGCGGCGTTGTGTGAGTGAGCGGGCAAATTTCTCGAGCTCGTCAAGGTGGCCTGCGGCCCAACATCCGCCAACCACGGCACCTATTGATGTGCCGCTGATAATATCGGGCTTGATGCCAGCTTCATCGAGTGCGCGCATAAACCCTATATGCGACCAACCTTTTGCTGCACCTCCACCTAACGCCAGACCTAAACGTGGTTTCACCATTCGTCCCATTCCTAACAGTTACCATCAGTATAGGGTATATTTCTAACCATAAGGTGAATAATGAAAAATTGATTGGTAACAATAGGTTACATTTATTTCATCGTGAATTGATTCAAGAGATTCTATTTTAAGAAATTGATTCAAGTCCTTCAAGTTATGAATCTGATTCAAGCTGACTATCGGCGGGATTGCTCGTGTTTGGCTTCATCTTTCGATAGAAGCAAGACTTTACGCCACGGTGACAATTAGACCCGTTTCCAGCTGTATTGACCTTGATAAGAACGACGTCCTGATCGCAGTCTGTGCGTATTTCAACCACTGTTTGAATGGAGCCCGAAGTATCACCCTTGTGCCAAAGTTGACTACGCGAGCGTGACCAATACCAAGCTTCTCCGGTCTCGATTGTTTTAGTCAATGATTGTTCATTCATGAAAGCAAACATGACAATCTCGCCGCTTACTGCATCTTGTGCAATGCAGGGGATGAGGCCATTTGCATCGAATTTGGGGGTGAAATCTGTACCTTCTTCAAGGCTTGATTTATCATCGCGCGATTTGAAAAGTGTCATTGTTCATACACCCATTGTGTTCACTGTATCGTTTATGAAGAACCTATATCATGACCTTCTATCATACTATTATTCTTCATGTTGAACATGAACGATATTGAGGTTGGAGTGGGCGATTCAGTGCTTACCCTGCCGGCTTCTAAGTGTTGGCTTATTTTCCAAAGCCGCGTACGAGCTGCATGAAGCGGACTTGCTCTTCGGTCTCTTCTTGAAACACGCCGGTGAACTGTGTTGTCACTGTTGAGGCGCCAGCTTTTTGGACACCGCGTAAAGACATGCACATATGTTCTGCTTCCATGAGAACCGCAACGCCACGCGGGGTGAGGGCATCATCAATAGCATTGGCAATCTGGATAGTCAGATTTTCTTGTGTTTGAAGGCGGCGCGAGAAAGTATCGACAACGCGCGCAAGTTTTGACAGGCCAACAACGCCGCTTGTTGGGTAATAGGCTACATGCGCTTTGCCAATAAAAGGCACCATGTGGTGTTCGCAATGCGAGTAAAACGGAATATCACGCACCAAGACGATATCGCCATATCCGCCGACTTCATCGAAGGTGGTTTTTAGGACATCAGCGGGGTTCTCATCATAGCCTTTGAAAAACTCACCATAGGCTTTGGCAACGCGTTTTGGTGTGTCTTCCAGTCCTTCACGGGTGATGTCTTCACCAGCCCAAGCAAGCAGCGTTTTAACAGCAGCTTCAGCTTCGGCACGCGTTGGCTTTTGAGTAGGTGTGTTTTTCTCTAGAGTTTTTTTGACGATTGCATCCATGGCGCTCGCTCCTTTGTTCTAACGTTTATCCGGTTTCCCAGAACTGTTTCCAAACATGTATAAGCGGATACTGATGACGTACTTTATGTGTCCGTTATTATCAGTCGCACCATGCTAAGGTCAGCTATTGTGCTTGACCCATGTCTTATTATATGGAGTTTATTGGCCCAATAGCAATGAATTTTGCATTATATTTTGCGAGACCGTTATGATTAATGATGTTTACAACGCGAAAATCCTTGAATTTGCAGGGAATATTCCTCGCATTGGACGCCTTGATTCTCCTATGGCGAGTGCGAAAGCTCATTCAAAACTATGCGGTTCTACGGTTATCGTTGATCTTGTTGTGACCGATGGCGTTGTCAGTGATTTTGCTCATGAAGTTAAAGCCTGCGCCTTGGGGCAGGCAGCGTCTTCGATTATGGCGCATCATATTATTGGTGCCTCAATTGAGGAACTGAAAGAGGTGCGTGAATGCGCGCGCTCCATGTTGAAAGAGGAGGGTGAGCCCCCTTTGGGTCGGTTTGAAGATGTGAAATACCTCACACCTGTGCGCGAGTATAAAGCGCGTCATGCTTCAACCCTTTTGACATTTGATGCGGTTGTTGATGCCCTTAATCAAATTGAGCACAACAATCTATCTCAAGAAATGGCATAAAATTATGGTCCGTATTGTGCGCGGAATCATTCGGTTTTATCAGCTGGCATTGTCTGCGCTTCTTGGTCAAAATTGCCGCCATCAACCCACTTGCTCGTCTTATGCTGATGAAGCGCTGTCACGCTTTGGGGCTTGGGCCGGACTTTGGATGCTTATTGCACGCTTTGTGCGGTGTGGACCTTTTGGGACATCAGGCTATGATCCTGTGCCAGAACAGTTGCCTGACGATGCGCGTTGGTATATGCCGTGGCGCTATGGGTTTTGGACGGGAAAACATATCGACCCCGACACGCGACTCGATTAGAATTAAATAAGATGAAGAACAGGCTTACCCGCATTCGTGCGCGGCGACTGAGCAGGAGACAATTTAGATGATTACCCTCACATTTCCCGATGGCAATACACGTGACTTCGATGCTGGCGTGACCGGCAAGCAAGTTGCGGAGAGCATTGCTAAATCTTTAGCTAAAAAATCTGTGGCGATGGTCTTGGATGGCGAGCTTTCTGACCTTTCTGACCCAATAGAAAAAAATAGCGCAATTGAATTTGTGAAACGTGAGGATGAGGCAGCGCTTGAGCTAATCCGTCATGATTGTGCTCATGTGTTGGCTGAGGCAGTGCAAGAGCTTTTTCCTGGTACACAGGTGACAATTGGTCCTGTGATTGAGAACGGCTTTTACTATGACTTTGCGCGTGAAACGCCCTTTACGGTTGATGATCTTCCGGTAATTGAGAAGAAGATGCGTGAGATTATTCAGCGCAATCAGCCTTTCACTAAAGAGTTTTGGAGCAGAGATAAGGCTAAGGAGTTTTTTAAAGCTAAGGGCGAAGATTATAAAATCGAACTTGTTGATGCGATCCCTGAGGGTGAAGACTTGAAGATGTATGCTCAAGGCGACTGGATCGATCTTTGTCGTGGGCCTCATATGTCATCAACCGGTCCTGTGGGCACAGCTTTCAAGCTAATGAAGGTGGCAGGCGCTTATTGGCGTGGGGATGCAGACAATGAAATGCTGACCCGTATTTATGGTACTGCTTGGGCGAATGAGAAAGACTTGAAAGCCTATCTTCATATGCTTGAAGAGGCCGAGAAACGCGACCACCGCAAACTTGGTCAGGAAATGGACCTATTCCATTTTCAAGCTGAAGGACCAGGCGTTGTCTTTTGGCACGCTAAAGGTTGGACGCTTTTTCAGAATCTTGTCAACTACATGCGCCGACGTCTTGAAGATGAATATGATGAAGTGAATGCGCCGCAAATTCTGGATAAAGGATTGTGGGAGACATCAGGTCACTGGGAATGGTACCGGGAGAATATGTTTGTCACTCACAGTGAGGATGATCGGGTTTTTGCGATCAAGCCGATGAACTGTCCTGGTCATGTGCAGATTTTCAAGCATGGGCTGAAATCTTACCGTGATTTACCGCTTCGCATGGCAGAATTTGGCGCTGTGTCACGCTATGAACCATCAGGTGCGCTGCATGGCTTGATGCGGGTGCGGGCGTTTACGCAGGATGATGCTCATGTCTTTTGTACTGATGAGCAGATGGCCGAAGAATGTCTTAAAATCAATGATTTGATCCTTTCAACTTATGCCGATTTTGGCTTTGATGAGGTGGTTGTTAAACTTTCAACCCGTCCAGAAAAGCGTGTTGGTTCTGATGAGTTGTGGGATCGCGCTGAAAGTGTGATGGCGGATGTGCTGAAAACCATTGAAGCGCAATCAGGTGGTAAGATAACAACCGATATTTTGCCGGGTGAAGGTGCCTTTTACGGGCCAAAATTTGAATATACTTTGCGCGATGCAATTGGCCGCGAATGGCAATGTGGCACGACACAAGTGGACTTTAACTTACCTGAACGCTTTGGTGCCTTCTATATTGATGCGGATGGTGAGAAGAAACATCCCGTTATGATCCACCGCGCTATTTGTGGTTCGATGGAACGCTTCCTTGGCATTTTGATTGAAAACTTTGCCGGCCATTTTCCGCTTTGGATGGCGCCGGTGCAGGCTGTTGTGACCACCATCACATCAGATGCGGATGACTATGGTCATGAGGTTGCGGCCACTTTGAAAAAGGCTGGTTTGAAAGTCATCACTGATTTCAGAAATGAGAAGATCAATTACAAGGTGCGGGAGCATTCGCTTGCTAAAGTGCCGGCCATTATTGTGTGTGGCATGCGCGAGGCTGAGGAGCGCTCTGTTAATATTCGCAGGCTCGGCTCAAAACATCAAACAGCGATGTCACTTGATGAGGCTGTGAGCTCTCTTGTCAAAGAGGCAACACCACCGGATATGGCTTGTGCTGAGTGAATATGATTGCTGAGTGAATATGATGTATTTAATTTTATTATGAATTAAATCTAAAAATTTTTTGTAAACTTTTGATTGTTAAAATGTCCTGAAACGGTTTTTCAGGTTTTATTATGAGTGTTGCAAATACAGTAAAAAAACGTCTGACAATGATGAATTTTGTCATTGCGATCACCAGTGTGATCGGGGTGATTTCCATTTGGGAATTGAGTAATGGCATGCATTTGCACGAGCTTAATTTTGCTCATTATGATTATAGTGCCAAGTTGGCAACGCGTCTTGAGACGGCCGACTTAGAAGCGTCTGTTGACCGTCAGGATCTTAAAGCACTTGTCAGTGATATTCGGGATCAGCCAATCGCATGTCTTAAACAGCATGATATGCTAACAGCGTTGTCTACAAAATTTTTAGGCACCTACCAAGCTTTTATTGTGTGTCAGGAAGACTTGGTTATTGCTGATCGTGCCTTGGAAATTCTGAATTCGCTCGATAATGGCCATCCAAGCTTAGAAGCCGCGCGTCTTGAATTACATCAAATTTCTCAACAATTTGTGGACCACTCCCATCAGTTTTCTCCTTTGGTGTCGAAAACGGTTAGCGCACTACTGATCTTTTCCCTATTTGTTATGTTTATTAAGGGCGGATTGGTTGTCGTCGTTTCTTTGGTTTCTTCGCGTTCTATTTTGAAGCAGTTTGCCCGATCGCAAAAAATGGAAGAAAGGCTTTGTGCCAAGAATGCGGAGTTGGGAAATTCTATTTCTGTGCTTGAGAAACAGAAACTTGAAATTAACACAGCCAAGCAAATGGCAGAGCACCATTCGCTGCATGATCCGCTTACCAATCTGCCCAATCGTCGCTTTCTTGATCGTAAAATGAAACAATTTGACGATCGCAATAAAAAAGTGGCCCTGCTCCATATTGATATCGACCATTTCAAGCAGATCAATGACACGAAAGGCCATGACGCTGGCGATTATATTTTAGTACATGTTGCTAATATGCTGCAAGAATTGGTCAGGGGTAGAGATTTCGTTGCCCGTGTCGGTGGTGATGAATTTGTTGTCCTTGCAAATTTGACAGAAAGAGAAGACCCAAGAGTACAAGCTGTGACACTAGCTGAGCGTATTAACAAAATCATGAGTCAGCCAGTTAGTTATGAAAACGAACCTTGCCGTTTGAGCGTTAGTATTGGAGTTGCCAATAAGCTGGATGATACGGTGGATATGAAAACACTGTTTGTAAATGCGGATACGGCTCTCTACCGCGCTAAACTTGAAGGGCGTAACCGGTTTGATATCTATGACGAAACGCTTAAAAATGATGTGATGCAGCGTAAATCATTGGCCGATGAACTGATAATCGCGGTTGAGCGGCAGCAGATTATTCCTTTCTATCAATTGCAGTTTGAAACTCAGACCTTGGCTGTGTCAGGCATGGAGGCACTCGCGCGTTGGGAGCATCCGTCAAAAGGTGTGGTTTCTCCGGCTGAGTTTCTACCTATTGCGCAAGAGCTTGGTATTCTTGGCGAGATTGATCAACTAATCATGAATAGGGCTGTGAAGGATTTGAATGGACTTGATGTGGCTGGTTTGCAGGTGCCGAGAGTGTCTATAAATATTTCAGCACAACGCCTGAATGAGCAGAATTTCCTTGAAGACATTAAAGCGCTTAATTTGCCGGCAGATAGAATTTCGTTTGAACTTTTAGAGAGTATCTTCCTAGATAACGCCGAAGATAAATTGCGCTGGACTATAGATGGAATACATGATCTTGGGATTGATCTTGAGATAGATGATTTTGGTTCAGGTCATGCTTCGATTTTGGCTCTGTTAGATGTCAAGCCAAGACGATTTAAAATCGACCGCCAAGTCATTCGTAATATTCATGAATCTAGAAGCACACGCTCACTGGTGCGATCAATTGTCGGTATTGGTAACTCTCTAGATATGGAAGTGGTTGCAGAAGGTATCGAAACTGTTCAACATGTTGCTGAAATTCAAAAAACTGAATGTGCGCATCTGCAAGGTTATGCTTTGGCTATGCCAATGTCGATAGAGAATCTACACGGATTTTTGCGTGAAAAAAGCTGGCTTAATATCGCAGCTTAATTGATGTCGCCCAAGATCACCTCGACATCGCGGTGGATGCCACTTTCAACGGTAAAGCTTGTCGAGTAATTTTTCC
Source organism: Hyphomicrobiales bacterium (assembly GCA_039989895.1). NCBI lineage: Bacteria > Pseudomonadati > Pseudomonadota > Alphaproteobacteria > Hyphomicrobiales > Hyphomicrobiales bacterium. The sequence continues at coordinate 1,093,102 of JBDXGY010000006.1, read as the reverse complement.
CCTCGTTCCTTGCAAAGGCGACATAGTCTCCAGCGGCAAGGATCAGTCTTGGAAACGCACTTTTAACTGTATTCACCACAGGATCTCCCCCCGGTGTTAAAACTGTCCATGAGGTGTCAGCAAGGGCCTCACCACCGGTTTCACTGACAAGCTTCAAGGTGATTTCAGCGCCTCTTTGATAGAGTGTCAGTTCTGTCAGTTCGCCCGATTTGATTTGCACCGTGGCCGTGACTTCTGAATTTATATCGCCGTATTTACTTGTGACATTATAGTCACCTGTCGCGAGCCTTACGATTTCATCTGTGGCAAGGTCGGTGATAATTGTTTTTAATTCGCCACCTTCTTGTCGGGCTATTTCAAACCTGACATCCTTCGTGGGGATGATGTAATTTTCATTGAACGCTGCATTCAGTCGTAGGCCGCCAGCGGCAATGTTGAACGATGCTTCTGTCAGGGGTGGTGTTAGGCGAACGCGTTTGATGTGCTCTGCATAACCAAAGGAAGCATGCACATTATAATATCCAGCAGGTAGGTCAAAGATGGCACTACCCTTTGTCGATGTGCTCAGTAAAGCAAGTTTACCTTCGGGTGTTTCCTTGTCGGAGAATATGCGCCAGATCAGACCCGATTGCACCGGCGCTTTGGTGCCATCAATAATAGCATTCACTTTTAAAATGGCATTTTGATTTGGGAATTCAGTCGCAGCCCTTGGTGCAGGGGTGAACGATGGCAACCCTGATGTGCCACCTGTCGGCCTTGATGTGGGTACTGGAATAATACGTGTACTATCATAGATAAATGCTGCATGGCTTACTTGCATAGAAAAAGCACATGCCATCAAAACAATAAAAACCGTGAAAAAGGTGAGAATTGACGCGTTTATTGCTGATATAATATTTTCCGAAAAATATCGCACAGTTGAACGATCCATTATTTGTACTGAATTTACTCTATTGCTTTTGTTAGCGAATTTTGAGAACAGGTTCAATCATGAATGTGTTATTTCATTGGGGAGAAAAAATGGCAGGACCAAATGATAACGCGTCTCTTGCTGCTTATTTATCAACAAGGCGCACTGTGCCATCATTAAATCTCGGTGGGCCTAAACCAGATGAAGATGTCGTTTCCAAGATACTCGAGATTGCTGTGCGGGTGCCAGATCATGGGAAATTGGCTCCTTGGCGCTTTATTCGATATCCGGCGGAAAATTGTGTTGATATTGGGAGGTATCTCTCGGATCTTTGGGGTCGTGAAAATTCTGACGCCTCTTTAGAGAGATTGGCACTGGAAAAGACACGATTTATGCGGGCGCCTATGGTTATTGGTGTTGTAAGCAATCCTATTGCGCCTCATAAGGTTCCTGTTTGGGAGCAGCAGCTATCATCTGGTGCGGTCTGCCTCAATCTTATTCATGCAGCCAATGCTTATGGGTTTGCCGCGCAGTGGTTGACCGAATGGTATAGTTATCATGATGAAGCCATGCGGTACCTGGGTGTGCAAGAGGGTGAACGACTTTCAGGGTTTATCCATATTGGTACTCCCAAGGTCGAACCAAGCGAACGTACGCGGCCTACAGTTGATACAATTACGAGCGTTTGGGCGCCCGAATTAAAATAGAGGAATTTAGATGTTTTATGAGCCTGCTAAGGCAAACCACGGCTTACCGCATGACCCTTTTAAAGCGCTTGTGGTGCCGCGACCTATTGGCTGGATCGGTTCATATAGTATTGACCGCCAGTCCAACCTTGCACCTTACAGCTTCTTCAATGCCGTTTCATCGAGCCCACCTATTATCTGTTTCTCATCTCAAAATTATAAAGATAGTGTCACGAATATCGACCAAACGGGCGCTTTTTCTCATAATGTGACAACTTGGGATTTGCTGGATGCAATGAATGCTTCCTCTGCGGGTGTGGCCAGTGATGTGAATGAGTTTGAGCTTGCCAAGCTTACAGAAAAAAAATGCGAACTTGTGGATGCTCCTTGTGTGGGCGAGGCGCCTGTTGTTATGGAATGCGTTCATCTGGAGACGAAAAAATTAACGGATAGGCATGGCAACCAAACAGATTGTTATCTCGTCTTTGGTGAGGTTGTCGGCATTCGGATCGATGAAAGTGTCATCCGCGATGGTATGGTTGATCCGCGTCTTTTGCGACCGATTGCTCGTATGGGATATATAGATTATTCGCTTGAGGATGATCCATTCACGTTAAAGCGGCCTTAATCCTTCTTAACAAACAATTAACCATGTTTGACGCAAGTTTGACTGGAAAATTTGAGAGGATTATCGAGTCGTTATGACTTCTGCGATTGATGGTTTAACTGGGGGTGCAACAGGTATTGGCAGCAGTGGCTCGCTAGACCAAGTGTTGCGCCGTGCGTCGGCCCAAACAGGGGTCGATTTTGAGTATCTTCTGCAAACAGCCCAGCGGGAGAGTTCGCTTAATCCCAATCTCAAAGCTACAACATCATCAGCAACAGGTTTATTTCAATTTATCGAACAGACATGGCTTTCCACTATCAAAAGCGATGGTGCACGCTTTGGGCTGACAAAGCAGGCTCAACAAATTGAGCAAAATCCTGATGGTCGTTTTTTTGTGCGTGATAGCGTGCAAAGACAAGCAATTCTGGATCTTCGTAAAGACCCAGATGTATCCTCAAAACTTGCTGGAGCGCTGACCCAAAGAAATGCTTTTTCTCTTTCTCAGGCAATTGGGCGAGAACCAAGCGGGGGAGAGCTTTATATTGCGCATTTTCTGGGTGCCAAAGGTGCGATAAATCTGATTAATGCCAATGCGCGTCAGCCCAATCAAAGTGCGGTTGAATTGTTTCCAAGTGCAGCCAAGGCGAATAGACCTATATTTTATGAAAAAAACGGCGAAGAGCGTAGTGTAGGCGAAGTATATAGTCGATTGACCAGCCGTCATGAAAGCGGTGGTGGGCAAAGGTTGACACCGCCTGATCCAGCGCAAACACTTGCAAGTCATGCATCCGGCAATGATGTCTCATCTGGAAAATTGGCAAGCGGACCAGAAGCGGCTTTTCTTGCTGGTCATTTTAGTGGCGGGGTGAATGCATTTGCGCCGCAAAATGCAATAGGCCAAGGTGTTTTTGGAGCTGTTTTGGGGGAATCAAATACACACTCCCAAAAAACATTCTTTGCACCTAATTATAATTCTAGCCCAAATAATCTTGGGCCAACTCGCGAGAATACTGGGGTCATACCCAGCCGTTACGCACGGGTGAATGACGTGGGTGAGGGGTCCTCCGATGTTAAAGCGAACTCTGTTCAAGTTATTGATATAAAAGTTGATTCAGCAGCTAATACAGCAGGCGTGCAGGACGTAACGCTCTATCCTTCGATCTTTAATGAGCAAGAGGCGGTGGTCATAAAAAGTTCAGAATTTGGTAAAACAGACTTGCCACTGGATTTATCGCATTATCTGAAGAAGCAGCTTCCCAAATAGGGTGCTAGGATTAAAATTAAACTGAGCAAACATTAAAAACATGGTGAACTAAACATTAAGGCTTTTGCTGTTATTGTTGGATGAAAGTAAATTCCTCACAGTATTTTAGTAGCAAATGATTGTTGAACAATTCATCCAATGGGTAATAACTGCGACGCCTGAAAAGCGTTCGAAAGCAACGCATGCTTTAGCGCGGGCTTATTTACAATCGGATTTTGCAGCCGAAGATATGGACGCTGCAGAGGCAGCGATGACATTCCTTTTGGATGATCCGGATCAAAGTGTGCGTATGGCGCTTGTTGATGTTTTGGGGGGCGCTGAAAATGCACCACGCCACATCATACTTGGTTTGCTGGATGACGTAGAAGAAATTGCAGCGCTGATTGCAGCACGTTCTCCTAAATTAATTGATTCTGAACTCGTTGATATCATCGCGACTCGTGAGCTATCTTTGCAGCGTGCTGTTGCAGGACGCAGGCCACTATCCGTTGGCGTTGCAGCGGCAATTATCGAGGTATGCTCATTTGAAGTATGTCTTTTGGTGATGGAAAATTCTGATGCCGATATTTTGCCAAGTACGCTGTTGCGTCTGACTGAAAGATTTGGCCATGAATATGACATGCAACAGCTTTTACTGCATGATGATAGACTGCCAATCGCAGCACGCCAGATTATTGTCACCAATTTGAGTGATGAGCTTTGTGAGCATGCCGTGATAGAATCGCGCATGGATAGTGCACGGGCTGAAGATGTTGCTCGTGAGGCACGAGATAGGGCGACGCTTACTCTTGCGCGTGATATTGATGATAGCGAATTGCCTGTTTTGCTTTTGCATCTGCGCGATAGTGAACAGCTGACCACAGTTTTAATGCTTCGAGCAATTTGTGCTGGTCAAGTCATGTTTTTCGTAGAAGCGTTGGCGCTTTTGTCCGGTGTGGATAATTCGCGTGTGATGGCTTTGCTGAAAGATAACTCTGATAAGGCGCTTTATACGCTCTATATGAAAGCAGGGTTGCCTGAAGAGGCTTATCCGGCTTTTTCAATTGCTTTCGATGTTTATGTGGAAGAAGGCGCTGTTTTGGATCCGACGGATCAATATCGTTTCACGCGCATTATGATCGAACGTGTTCTTGACCGCTATCGTGGACAGCACTTTGATGGTGTGGGCGAACTATTGACGATGCTGCGTCGCTACGCTTCTGAGACAGCCCGTGATGCTGCGCGTAACTATGTGAACCTGCAAATCAGTGCTGCATAGCGTCTAATATATTCATATATAAAACTACTGCAAATCAGCTGGTAATTTGATGGGAAATACCTTGAAGGTTATTGGCAATGCAAGTGGGCTATAATTCTGAAGCGGTATTCAGTCATGCTTTCGATAAATTTTATCATCGAGCACCTGCGAGTTATAGGCGTAGCAAAGAGATGCCACAGTTGGATTGAGATATGCTCTTATAATAGTGAGCGAACGCGAATACCTGCTTTGATGAAACGACCCGGATTGACGGCTTTTTTGCCCAGTCGTGTTTCATAGTGCAGGTGAGGGCCGGTGCTGCGCCCTGTGCTACCGACACGGCCTATCACTTTGCCAGAAGTTACATTGTCACCTACTTTTACATCAATGCGGCTTAAGTGAGCATAGCGGGTGGTGATATTGCCTGCGTGCTGTATTTCAACCAGTCGACCATAACCACCGTTCCAGCTTGCTTTCACTACTTTGCCGGGGCCTGTTGCATAAACAGGTGTGCCGATTGGTGCTTTGAAATCCATGCCTGAATGAAGGGCATAACGTTTCATAAAAGGGTCCAGTCTTCGACCGAACTGGCTTGTGATTTTGCCTGTTTTGAGGGGGCGTCTGATAGGTATCAGATCCACCTTCTTTTTTAATTTATTGAGATGGGTGAGATTTTCTTGGAAAGCCAAGATTGAATGATCAAAAGCAAGCGGATCAAAGCTGGCAGCATCTTGAAAAGGTCCACCGATAGCGTCTGCTGGATGAGGCGGCCCTGAAGGTGCCTTGAACCCTAGTGAGCGTATAAGCGTTGCAATGTTGCGTGATGAATCAGCGGTCTTTTTTGCCATCAAAAGCAACTGCTGCGCTTGTGCACGTTCTTCTTCGTGGAGATTTTTCTCTATCAGGTTTAAATCAAGAGTTTCGGCACCTGATGCCGTTCTAATATGACTTGAGATATCTCTCTTGTTTGCCAATTTGAAAGATGTGGAATTAGTTCCACTGAGATTTGCAAGCGAACTTGTGGTTGTTGGATCAATTAGGGCGGCGGCCTGTTTATGGGTAGCAACTCTTTTAGGATGTGGCCTTGGACTTGGTGCTGCCAATGGTATTGAAATGCCCGCCGCCGAAGCAGATTGAGCAAGACTCACAACAGTGCGTTGGCGTTCATCCAGTGAGGTACGTAGCCCCAACAAGCGATCGATTTTATTTTCGACTGATTTTTGATCAAGCAATTGCCGGCTGGCGATGCGATCAATTTCAATGCGTAAGGTCGCCAGCTGATCCTCATAAGCATTTTGAACATTGACTTGGCGAATACGTGATGAATTCAGCAAGTCATCGCGGAACATCAAATAGCCCGTTGCGAATAAATAGCCAACGGCAAAAACGACGACCACAAAAGCGCCGCCAAATGCAAGGAATGGATGGATATTTAGACTGGTTACTTGATCGCCTTTTGCGAATATAATGCGATGGATGTCTTTTCTACGGCCAAATTGTTTATTTCGATTTGGAGTAGAGTTTGTACTTACCATAGAATCACCAGACATTTTTCACAAATTTGCACTTATTTATTAGCGTTTAGAGTAGCTTTTTATGGTTAATAAAGGGTTGATTTCTGGTCTCGCATGCGTTGAAAATTGGTCGCAACTCAAGCTGTGAATGGACTAATTCACTGCTGTTATTCCGGCCAATGGTTTATAAAATCCTGGCGTTAATCCAGCCTGCGATCTTGCCTTGTCATTAAAGGGCGGACGCAAGCCGCCGCGAAAATGTTTTTGCACCATTTCGTGAAAAGTTTGTTCCGGTTTGAGGCCATGACGTGCGCAGGCGAACAAAAACCATTTTGTGCCAAAGGCAACATGGCGTTTTTCGTCACGGTAGATAATTTCTAAAATTGCCGCCGTTTTATCATCTTTTTGGGTGCGCATTTTATCTAACATGGGTGGGGTGATGTCCAAGCCACGTGCTTCTAAAACCAAGGGGATAATGGCCAGTCTGGCAATTAGGTTATGCCCTGTTTCTTCTGCGGCTTGCCATAAACCATCATGAGCAGGTAATGCGCCATAGAAACTATCCATTTGCAGCAAGCGGTCACGCAAAAGCCCAAAGTGTTTAGCTTCTTCTAGCCCTACCTGCACCCAGTTATCAAAAAAGGCGCGAGGCATGGGTAGGCGTGCACAGCGGGCAATGAGATCCCATGCCAGATCAATTGCATTGAGTTCAATATGAGCAAGGGAATGGACAAGCGCCAAGCGGCCTTTCTCGCCACTGATTGAACGCTTTGGCATTTCGCGGGGTGATATGAGTTCCGGTTTTCCCGGTCTGCCAGGGCGCTTGGGCAAATGTGGTTGTACACCGCTAGTCAAAGATAATGTTCTTGAAAACCAAGCTTTTGCTGTTGCGTGCGCCAAGTCAACTTTTATAGCAAGGTCGCTTTGTGCAACAATCGCAATCGCCGCGCGTTCAAGGCAGGGTTGTTTACTGGCCGATGTTTCCATGAAAACTTAAAGTGCCTTGAGTGTTTCTAAGACCGCGTCAACATGGCCTGATACTTTAACTTTACGCCAGATTTTGGCGATTTTACCATTCTCGTTGATTAAAAAAGTTGATCGCTCAACGCCCATGTATTTTTTTCCGTACATGCTTTTTTCAACCCATACGCCATAGGCTTCCAGCGTGGTTTTTTCTTCGTCAGCTGCAAGTGTTACGGTGAGATCGTGCTTGGCTTTGAATTTATCATGCTTTGTGGCGCTGTCTGGCGACATCCCAATGATCTTGGTGCCAGTGGCTTTAAAAGCATCGAGATTTTCACTAAACCCAATAGCTTCTTTCGTGCAGCCCGGTGTGTTGTCTTTTGGATAGAAGAATAAGACAATTTTTTGTCCCTTTAGTGCGCTTAATGTCACTGTTTGGCCACTATCACCGGGCAATGTAAAGTCTGGCGCATTGTCGCCTTCATTTATGTTAAAATTGTCTGCTTTGGTCATGAAATATAGGCGCCTTTTAATTGATCTTTGGGGCTTTTAAGAGCTAAATTCTATTAATTTATCATCACAATTTCAAATACATGATTGCGAATTGATTGTTAGGCTTTAGGATATCTTCTTAAGACGATTCTATTCTATCACCTTAATCTTGTAATAATGAAATACCTAGTAATGGAATCACCGAAAAAGAACATAAAAATCAAAAAGATACCAAAGCGACGTCGGCGATATGGTATTGGTTTTTTCAATTTCTTTTTTCTAATTGCTATTGCTGCTTTCTTATTCATTTCTGCGTTTGCGTTTTATGTTGTCAATCGTGATGAGGATATCGAGTGGCTACGTGCTCGTATTGAAAGCACCTTTAATGAACGAGCCGATGGCGCATTTGCTGTAACACTTGAGAGCGCCCGGATTGCTGTTCGTGATGAAGCTGGTGCGACTTTACATCTTGGTGGACTTAATATTGAGGGGAAAAATAAGAAGTTTTCCCTCCAAGGTCGTTCTCTTGCTATTCGGCCTCATTGGTTTTCACTTTTAGCGGGCAATCTAAAAATTAATTCGGTCAAATTTGATGATTCTCGCGCCACAGTGCGTATGCAGCGTGCTGAACCAAAGGTCGAGGGTGATTTCTTCGCTGGGGAAAAATTATTATCTGAGCTGGAAAATAATGATACAGGGCGATTTTCCTTTGAGGACTTACTTCGTTTTGATGAGATAGCAGAACAGGCTGAAGCTGAACATATTGAAGATGAGCAGAAGGACGAAGCGCCTGATAAAGTACCTGAAATTCTTCAGTTAGCGGGGCAAGGCCTTTTAAAGGCAGGGCAGGTGTTTGAACAAATGCGAAGCCTTGAACTTGGTGATGTGGCGCTCACAAATGTCTCAGTTGATGTGACCGATGAAAATGATGCTCCTCTTCATGGAATTATTATCACATCAGCAACATTAAATGAAAGCGATGGCGAACTTGGTGCTCAACAAAATATCGAGATTACAACAAAACAGCGTGGAGAAAATGGCGTAGGCTTAAAGATTACTCATCTAAAGCATACTGACAGTTCGAAGCAGGCGACTTTTTTTGAGATATCAAATTTTATAGCTCGGAATTTTATTGAAAGGCTGAATTTACCTGATTACCCCATAGATGTCGCCGTTCCGTTCTCTTCTAAAGGGCAAGTTGTGATCGATGATACAGCTACGGTTAGTAAATTCAATATGTCCGTTTTTGTAGGCGATGGTTTTGTTCGAACGTCGCCAACCGCTGTTTTCAATGTCGACAGTGGAGAATTGAATTTATCTCTTAATAGTCGTGAGCAAAGTATAATAATTGAGCCTTCCCCGTTCGTCTTTGGAAAGAATGAAGTTATTGCTACAGGTAACATTGAATTGCCGGCATATTTGGGCGATCCATATCGCTATGAATTCACGGCCCTAGATAGTTACTTTGATAGTCCCGACGTTAACAGTGAACCTGTTGTCGTTGAGCGCATGGTTGCGCGCGGAGCGCTGCAGCCGAAACAAAAATTGCTCTCGATAAGCAGCTTTGAACTAAATGCGGGGGAGGTTGATTTTACTGCCGCACTTTCATTTGGCTTTGAAAAGAGAACACCTTCAATGGCATTGGCTGCTCAAACAACGGCGATACCCATCGGTGTTTTGAAACAGCTTTGGCCGGTTTTCATTGCTACGTCTGCGCGCGGATGGACGGTGAAAAATATTCATAGCGGTATTGTCTCTGAAGGCAGCATCAAGTCCGCAGTCCCTGGCGGTGTGCTGGGTCGCCTGCGGAAGGGTGAGACCATGAGGGCTGATGAGATGCAGGTCGATTTTAAACTGACCGATGGCTCGTTCAACACATTTGGAGATTTTCCAAATGTTGATAATGCGGATGTCACGGGAAAAGTGCGCGGCGTGTCTTTTACAGCAGATTTGAAAAGCGGGAGCGCACGCTCGACCTTTGGCAAATCAGTTGCGATGAAAAACGCTAAATTCCACATTCCAGATTTTAGATTTCCTGGACCTACTGCAAATATTACTTTGGAAGTTGATGGTGATGCTCGCGACCTAGGCGAGATTGTCAATCGTAATCCTGTGCGTGCCCTTCAATATGTAAAAATAGAACCGAAAGCTATTAGCGGTACAGCGACGGCTGATGTTGATGTCACAGTTCCCTTGAGAGCTAAACTTAAGCCAGGTGAGGTGGTTTGGCGCGCTGGCTTGAACTTGGTCGATTTTACAAGCACAGAATCGATCGATGGGCGATCGATTAAACGAGCAAAAGCAAAAGTAGAGATCAATCCAAAACGTATGACCATCACAGGCAAGGGAAATATTGATGGCATCGACGCTGACATTGACCTTATTCGCCCGTTCGATGGCAAAGAATCTACCGGCAGTCTTGCGGTTAAATTGATATTGAATGACAAAGATCGCAAAAAAATTGGCCTCGACTTAGAAGACTATCTTAGTGGTCCAATCTCTGTGGCCATAGAGCAAAAAGGGAGCTCAAAAGGCGAGCTTTACAAGATCGATTTATCGCGCGCTGAAATTAAGTTGGATTTTGTTGGCTGGCGCAAAGCGAAGGGCATTCCTGCTAGAGCTGAAATGCGCTTTACGACAGATAAGAACGGCACAAAGGTCCGCGACTTTGTTCTTAAAGGAGATGGGTTTGGCGCGTCTGGTGATATTGATCTTACGAAGAGCGGAGAAATTCAAAAATTATCGCTTCGTAAGGTAGCCTTGAAAAACGGTGATAATCTTCGGATGTCAGCGAGATTGAGATCAGAACGTACCTATGAAATTGAGATTGATGGAAGCTCTTTTGACGCGCGTTCCCTTATCAAGGTAATTACCAGCATACCTAGTGACTCTCCAAATAAAGAGGAACAGTATCGTTATAAAATACGTGCTGATATAGACCGGGTCACCGGATACCTGAATGAAGTTATAAGCAAGTTGTCATTGGATGTAACAATGCGCTCTGCAACGCCTTTACGGCTTGAGGCCAGCGGCTTGACCAAGGGGGCTAAAAAACCTTTTTCAATCAGCTATGGTTCCGTTAATAAGCGTGGCGATGTTCTCAAGGCTAGAGGTTCAAATGGCGGCGCATTAGCTCGGTTTGGCAATGTTTATTATCGCGCATTTGGAGGTCGTTTTCAGTTGTCGGCCGCTCGCCCCCCTGGTGCTAAAGCGATGGTGGGCAATTTCAGGATGAGGCGGTTTAAGCTGGTTGAAGAACCTGCTTTAAAAGGGCTTTCGGCTGCAAAAAATAATCGAGGCCAATCCTCGGTGAAATTTGATGTGCTTGATGTTAATTTTATTGAGAAAAATCAACGCTTGACCTTGAAGAAAGGGCTCTTGACTGGTGAAAATGTTGGCGGGACTTATGAAGGTGTCTTGAACCGGAAAACAAAAGCTATTGATTTTACGGGAACCTATGTTCCAGCCTATGTGATTAATAATTTCATTTCGAAAATTCCCATTGTCGGGCTTGCGCTTGGTAATGGCCAGCGTGAAGGTTTGATAGGTGTGACTTTTAAAGTGGCTGGCACATTGGGCAAACCACAGGTGACGGTCAATCCCTTGTCCGCGCTTGCGCCCGGTTTTTTAAGGCAGCTCTTCCGGTTTAAGAAAGCTCAGGAAAATACCAATTAAACCGGCTTGACTAACACATGCCTTTTCTTGCCCAGAGATAGCTTAATGACGCCGTCTTTCATGTCTGCGCTTGTGATGGCGCGGCCTTCGTCTTTAGTGGCCACATCATTGATGCGCACTGCGCCGCCTTTGACTTGTCGGCGCGCATCGCTATTGGAACTGCAAAGTCCTGATTGTACATAAAGCCCCAGCATTCCAAGGCCTTCATCAAGCTCGCTACTTGCCACTTCAATCGTTGGTAAATTAGTGGCAATTGCCCCTTGTTCAAATGTTTTTTCTGCTGTTTCTTGTGCGAGTTTTGCTGCCTCTTGCCCGCGCATAATGCGGGTCGCTTCAAAGGCGAGTATCTTTTTCGCTTCATTAATTTCAGCACCTTGAAGTGCACTAAGGCGTTTGATCTCGCTCATAGGTAACAGTGTAAAGCGCATGAGGAAGCGTTCCACGTCTGCGTCTTCTGTGTTGCGCCAGAACTGCCAGTAATCATAGGCGGAGAGACGGTTTTTATTGAGCCAAATGGCGCCATCGGCTGTCTTACCCATTTTGGCGCCGGATGATGTGGTGAGTAGCGGTGTGGTGAGGGCATAGAGTTCTGCGCCTGCGATACGACGACCTAGATCAACGCCAGAGACAATATTGCCCCATTGGTCAGAACCACCCATTTGTAGGCGGCAATCATAGCGTTTGTTCAGCTCAACAAAGTCATAGGCCTGAAGGCACATATAGTTGAATTCGAGGAAAGAGAGGTGTTGCTCGCGATCGAGACGCATTTTTACGCTGTCGCGTTGTAGCATTTGATTGACGGAGAGATGGCGTCCCACATCACGCAGAAAATCTATGTATTTAAGATCAAGCAACCAATCAGTGTTGTCGGCCATAATCGCATCTTTTGGCTCATCGCCAAAAGTAAGAAGCTGATCGAAAGCCTGCTTGATGCCCTGTTTGTTTGATTCAATGATTTCCGGCGTCAAAAGCTGGCGCGATTCATCTTTGCCGGATGGATCACCCACCCGCGTGGTGCCGCCGCCCATGAGCGCGATGGGTTTGTGACCTGTGGCCTGAAACCAATGCAGCATCATGATAGAAATAAGATTGCCCACATGAAGACTGTCTGCCGTACAATCAAATCCCACATAGGCGGTTGTGGTCTCTTTAGCGAGCAGGGCGTCTAGGCCGTCTGCATCCGAGCATTGATGAATGAATCCACGTTCTTCTAGAACGCTGAGAAATTCTGATTGATAAGAGGCCATTTTCAATTTTCCCGACGCAGACGACTCTTTTAAGTGCCGTTTTACAAAACTATTGCGCGGTGCATAGCGTCTTTGGTTCTTATTTGCAAAACCGATTGTTTAAAAAGTGATCCTTTGTCTGTTCGTGATGTCATAAAGAAGATATTGCTAATTGGTAAGAACGGTTTGGAGATAACAATGGCAAAGCAGATAATCGGCACTATGAGTGGCACATCCATGGATGGCATCGACGCGGCTTTTTTAAGCACGGATGGAATAAATGTCGTCAAGATGGGTGCGTCTCATTTTCAGGCCTACTCAAAGGCTGAACGCTCTATGATTGTTGCTGCTATTGAAGCTTGCAAAGGTGCTGAAGGTTGCGCTGCGCAGGCTGTTATTGAAGCTGAAACGATGATTACGAATGCTCATGCTAAAGCCATCAAAACACTGATTGATGAGGTTGACCTGAGCGCTGGTGATATTGCTCTTGTAGGCTTTCACGGCCATACAATTCTCCATGCTCCGCATAAAGGCACCACGGTGCAAATCGGCGATGGCGAGGGGCTTGCTAATCAATTGGGCATTCCGGTTTCCTATGATTTTAGATCAAATGACGTGGCTGCTGGTGGCCAAGGTGCACCGCTTGTGCCTGTTTTTCACAAAACCTTATTAGGAAATGCCAAGGCTGAATTGCCTGCGGCTATCGTCAATATTGGCGGGGTTGCTAATGTAACTATTGTGACAAGTGATGGCTTGATCGCCTTTGACACGGGGCCAGGCAATGCGATGATTGATGACTGGATGAAAAGCCGGACGTCAAAAACCTATGACCAATGGGGGCGTATTGCGGGCGAAGGGCGTGTGAATGAAATCATTGTTGGCCAATGGTTGGAGAATTCATATTTTAGCACTCAACCACCCAAGTCACTGGATCGGAATGCTTTTGACATGATGGCAATTGATCGAGCGTCGCTTGCGGATGGCACGGCAACTTTGACGGCATTTACTGCCCGTTCCATTGCCCAAGCTCTCGCGCCTTATGACTTGAAGACACTGTATGTTTCTGGCGGTGGTGCTCATAACCGCACGATGATGCGTATGCTGAAAGAGGCGAGCGGCCTTGAGCCTTTGATGATGGATGCTCTCGGCTTTGATGGTGATTTTCTTGAAGCCCAAGCCTTTGCTTATCTGGCCGCACGAGTTGAGGCAGACTTGCCGTTGACCTATCCCACGACGACCGGTGTTAAAGAGCCAACAAAGGGCGGCAAAATAGCGCGCCCTACATGATAGTGCTTAGTTGGTCTTAGCCCATTTCGTCGTCAAAACCTTCAAGAGGTGGAATCGGCGGTGGCGGCAGCATTTCAATGCGTTCTGCAAGACCAAGTTTAGAATCGACATAATTTGTACAATTGTCGATCAGCTCATCCATGTGATCTTCAAAGAAATGGTTTGCACCAGGCAGGACCGTATGATCGATGACTATACCTTTTTGAGTAGCTAGTTTGTCGATCAGTGCCTGTGTGTCTTTCATTGGCACTACTTTGTCGTGGTCACCATGAATGATGAGACCATCTGACGGGCAGGGTGCGAGAAACGAGAAATCATGCAGATTAGTTGGTGGTGCGATGGAGATGAAACTTTCCACCTCAGGACGGCGCATTAGAAGCTGCATTCCGATCCATGCGCCAAAAGAAAAGCCTGTAATCCATACACCGCGCGCGTCGGGGTGTATGGTTTGTGCCCAGTCAAGGGCTGCTGCCGCATCGGATAATTCGCCGGCACCATGATCGAAATGACCTTGTGAGCGACCAACACCGCGAAAATTAAAGCGCAAAGCGGCAAAGCCACGATCTACATACATATAGAACAACTCATAAATGATCTTGTTGTTCATGTTGCCACCAAAGCGCGGATGCGGATGAAGCAGCAGCGCGAGCGGGGCATTTTTCTCTTTAGAAGGCTGGTAACGAGCTTCGAGTCGACCGGCGGGACCGTTAAAAATAATTTCTGGCATTAGGCACCTTTGAACACGGCATTGAATACTGTTTGAACGGCTTAGCACGAAGTGGGGGGCAAATTTCAAGCTTTTCGTGCATCTAGCTTAATATTTCTTCGCTTTCGGCTTGAAAAGCGCGTTGCAGGCGGGTTCATGAGGTATTAAAGGGATGCATATGCGCATTTATCTTGATCATAACGCAACATCGCCTCTTCGTCCCGCTGCGCGTGAGGTAATGCTTGCCCATATGGATGAGCCGCTTAATCCTTCATCTGTTCACGGTGAGGGGCGAGCAGGTCGCAAGGTGATCGAAATAGCACGCGAGCAAGTGGCTGAGCTTGTGGGTGGTGATCCTAAAGCCGTTACTTTTACTGGTGGCGGGACCGAAGCCAATAATACGGTGCTCTCCCCACAAGTGCAATTTGGCTCGACAAAGCGCACATTTGACGCGTTGCTGGTCTCTGCGGTTGAACATCCTTGTGTTTTGGCTGGTGGGAGATTTAGCCGTGAGGCGTTGCACCTTTTACCTGTCGATCAAAAGGGTGTGGTTGATTTGGCAGCTCTTGAAACGACCCTCAAGCAGCATGAAGCCCCTTTTGTGAGCGTGATGTTTGCTAATAATGAGACGGGTGTTCTTCAGCCAATAGATGAAATTGCAGGCCTTGTTCATGCGCATGATGGCTTTTTGCACGTTGATGCGGTTCAAGCGGCGGGTAAGGTTTTGATTGACATTTATGAACTGGATGTTGATGCGATGACCTTGTCAGCTCACAAAATTGGCGGTCCTCAAGGGGTTGGCGCGATTGTGCGATTGAGTGCAGGAACTGGGGTTCCTTCTCTTTTGAGTGGCGGCGGGCAAGAGCTTGGCTATCGCGGAGGCACCGAAAATGTTGCAGGTATTGCGGGTTTTGGCGCGGCTGCGCATGAGGCTTTGAGCGGAATGAATGGAGATCAAAGGCTGCAGGAGGCACTAGAATCAGGGCTCAAAGCTCTCTCCAATGATATTATCATCTTTGGGGATGGCGTAGCGCGATTGCCTAACACAACCTGCTTTTCATTGCCTGACAAGCGAGCAGAAACAGCCGTGATTTTTTATGATATGGCTGGTATTGCAATTTCTAGCGGCTCGGCCTGTTCATCTGGCAAGGTTGGTGCTTCTCATGTTTTGAAGGCGATGGGGGTGGATGATGAGCGAGCGGCTGGTGCTATTCGTGTCTCAACCGGTTGGAATACCAGAGAGACGGATATTGCATCTTTTCTCAATGCGACGCAAAAGCTACTGAGCGCATGAAGTTTATTGGCTGTTTGATATAACTCACATCAAATTTACAAAGCTGAGTCTTGAAATCATAAATAAATCTGCCGTACCCCCTTTTAAATTTGGTGCAGTAGTTTATATCAATTCTAAATTAGAAATAATCTAAACTGAAGCGCCAGTGTGGCGCAATTTCACGGAGTTCATTGATGCCAGCGGTTCAAGAAACCATCGATCAGGTCAAAGAAATAGACGTTGATCAGTATAAATATGGGTTTGTGACAGATGTTGAGAGCGAAAAGGCTCCAATTGGTCTGAGCGAAAATATTGTTCGCTATATTTCCGCACAAAACAAAGAGCCAGAATGGATGCTGGAATGGCGCCTTGATGCTTATAAGCGCTGGTTGACAATGGTTGAGCCGGAATGGGCGCGGGTTGATTATCCGAAGATCGACTTTGACGATATTTATTATTACTCCCGTCCAAAATCGACAGAAGGCCCGAAAACGCTCGATGATGTCGATCCGGAATTGCTGGAGACATATAAAAAGCTTGGTATTCCACTGGGTGAACAAGAAATTCTAGCCGGTGTGCAAGAGCGTCGTGTCGCTGTTGATGCGGTTTTTGATTCAGTGTCTGTGGTAACAACTTTTCAAGAAGAGCTGAAAGCGAAGGGCGTGATCTTCATGCCAATCTCAGAGGCTGTTCATGAACATCCTGAGCTTGTTAAAAAATATCTCGGTTCTGTGGTGCCAGTGACAGACAACTTTTACGCAACGCTTAATTCGGCAGTCTTCTCTGACGGGTCTTTTGTCTATATTCCAAAGGGCACACGCTGCCCGATGGAGCTATCCACTTATTTCCGTATCAATGAACAAAATACAGGCCAGTTCGAGCGCACGCTCATCATCTGCGAAGAGGGTGGCTATGTGTCTTACCTTGAGGGCTGTACAGCGCCGCAGCGCGATGAAAACCAGCTTCACGCGGCGGTGGTTGAGCTTGTCACTATGGATGACGCGGAGATTAAATATTCTACGGTTCAAAACTGGTATCCGGGCGATAAAGACGGCAAGGGCGGAATTTATAACTTCGTGACCAAGCGTGGCGATTGCCGTGGCAAGAACTCGAAAATCTCATGGACACAAGTTGAAACCGGTTCCGCGATTACGTGGAAATACCCAAGCTGCATTTTGCGCGGCGATGGGTCACAGGGCGAGTTTTACTCAATCGCTGTGTCCAATGGCCGCCAGCAGGTGGATAGCGGCACGAAGATGATCCATCTGGGTAAAAATACAACAAGCCGCATTATCTCTAAAGGTATTTCGGCGGGTAACAGCCAAAACACTTATCGCGGTCAGGTATCGGCCCACCGTAAGGCAGAAAATGCGCGTAATTTCACACAGTGTGATTCACTGTTGATCGGTGATCAATGCGGCGCGCATACGGTTCCTTATATTGAGGCGAAAAACTCCTCTGCTCAATTTGAGCATGAGGCGACGACATCGAAAATTTCGGAAGATCAATTGTTTTACTGCATGCAGCGTGGCGTCGACGAAGAAGAGGCAACAGCGCTCATCGTCAACGGCTTTGTGCGTGATGTAATCCAAGAACTGCCAATGGAATTTGCGGTTGAAGCACAAAAGCTGATTTCGATTAGCTTGGAAGGCTCAGTCGGGTAATAAACGCGTGGTTGTTGTCGGTCATAATCCGGCAATCTACGGAGCGAATTTGAAAATTAAATTTGGGTTGTAAGGGCAAGCCTTGCAATGACGAAGGAACTGAAAATGCTAGAAATTAAAAATCTCCACGCGCGTATTGCGGAAGATGGAACAGAAATTATTCGTGGTCTTGATCTTAAAATTGATCAAGGCGAAGTGGCAGCGATTATGGGTCCTAACGGCTCTGGTAAATCGACGCTTTCTTATGTTCTTGCAGGGCGCGACGATTATGAGGTGACCGAGGGCGAAATTCTTTTCAATGGCGAGAGCATTTTGGAAATGGACCCAGCTGAACGCGCTGCAACTGGCGTATTTTTGGCGTTTCAATATCCAGTAGAAATTCCCGGTGTGCCAACCATGACATTCCTTAAAACGGCGATGAATGCCCAGCGCAAAGCGCGCGGTGAAGATGAATTGCCAACGCCTGATTTTATCAAACTGGTGAAAGAAGCTGCCGGTAAATTATCTATTGATATGAACATGTTGAAGCGTCCTTTGAATGTTGGTTTTTCTGGCGGCGAAAAGAAACGCGCAGAGATTTTGCAAATGGCACTTCTCGCGCCGCAGCTTTGTGTTCTTGATGAAACCGATTCTGGTCTTGATATTGATGCGTTGAAAATCGTCTCTGAGGGCGTGAATGCGCTTCGTGCTGAAAACCGTGGTTTCCTCGTGATCACGCACTATCAGCGCTTGTTAGAACACATCGTGCCAGACACTGTGCATGTGCTCTACAAAGGTCAAATCATCCAGTCTGGTGACAAGTCACTGGCGCTGGAACTCGAAGCAAATGGTTACGCTGATATCATCGGCAAAGCGGCATAGGAAACGTTATGTTGAATGTTTTTCCAACAATTAAACGCACAGCTGCTGAAGAAGCGCTTTTTGATGCTTATGAGTCTTTTGATGGCAAGAGCAGCACGTCAGAGACGGCGATTGTAGCATTAAAAGAGCATGGTTTGCCAAGCCGCCGTGTTGAGGCGTGGCATTACACAGATTTGCGTGCTTTGCTCAAAGACGTGCCAGCTCTTGCAGCAAGACTTGATGACGCCAAAGCTGCCAAAGATGCGGCTGCTTATGATGCTATTGTTGATACAATTCGTCTTCCGATTTTTGACGGTCATGCTTATGCTGATTTATGCGAAAAGACGCCTGATGGTGTTTCAATCACTGTCAATGAAAACGCGCTTGAGGCTGAAGTCCGTAAAGATAATACCATTGGCTTGATGACACAGGCTTTCGCGGGCGATTGTGTCAATGTTGTTGTTGATGCCGGTGCCACAATTGATAAGCCGATTGGGCTTGCTCATGTAGCTGGTGATACGTCGGCTCTGGCGGTCAATCAGCAGTCGATTGAATTTGGTGCTGGTGCTAAAGCTACCGTGGTTGAGCGTTATCTCCAAAAAGGCAATGAGGCTTATCAAAATTCAGCTGTGACCAATTTGGTTGTCGGCGACAATGCCAATGCTACCTATGTGATTGTGCAGCAAATGGGCGCGGCGGCAACGCATCTTGGTCAAATTAACATCACGCTTGGCACCGATGCTAACTTGATGCTGTTTGTTTTGAATGCAGGCGGTAAATTGACACGACAAGAAGTGAATGTGGATGTTGCGGGTGAAAATTCGGACTTCCAACTTCGCGGTGTGAACCTCATTGGTGACAGTCAGCACATCGATGTGACGATGGACCTTCGTCACAATGTGCCAAATACAACGTCAGAAGAGATTATCCGTAATGTTGTGACTGGCAAGGGTAAAGGCGTTTTTCAAGGCCGTATTGCGGTGGCGCAGATTGCCCAGAAGACCGACGCGAAAATGGCATGTAACACATTGCTTTTGTCAGATGATGGCGATTTTTCTACCAAGCCTGAGCTTGAAATTTTTGCGGATGATGTTTTGTGCGGCCATGGTGCGACCTTTACCGATCTTGAGCCAAGCTATCTTTTCTATCTGATGTCACGTGGCATCCCTGAGAAAGAGGCGCGGGCGCTTCTGATCAAAGGCTTTGTTGATGAAATCGTTGAAGACCTCAATAATGAACCGCTGGAAGCTGCTTTTGTCAGTGTGATCGATGGCTGGTTAGATACAAATGGCTGATTATGATGTGAATGCTATTCGCGCAGATTTTCCCATTCTCTCACGGGAAGTCTATGGCAAGCCACTGATTTATCTTGATAATGGTGCTTCATCGCAAAAGCCGAAGGCTGTGATTGATGCGGTGAATAATGTTTATTCCAATGAATATTCTAATGTTCACCGCGGCCTGCATTATCTATCAAATGCAACGACAGATGCCTATGAAGCGGCACGCGAGAAAGTGCGCCGTTTTCTCAATGCGCCAAGTATTGATGAAATTATTTTTACGCGCTCTTCAACCGAGGCCTTAAATCTTGTTGCCCATTCTTATGGTGGTGCGAACATAGGCGAGGGCGATGAAATCATCCTCTCTATCATGGAGCATCATTCCAATATTGTGCCGTGGCATTATCTGCGTGAGCACAAGGGCGCTGTCATCAAATGGGCGCCGATTGATGAAGATGGCAATTTCTTGATGGATGAATTCAAGGCGCTTTTTTCTGAGCGCACAAAGATTGTTGCCATCACCCAGATGTCGAATGTGCTGGGCACTGTGGTGCCGATTAAAGAAGTTTGCGCCTTTGCTCACTCTAAGGGCGTGCCAGTGATGGTAGATGGCTCACAGGGCGCGGTTCACATGCCGGTGGATGTGCAGGACCTTGATGCGGATTTTTATTGTGTCACAGGCCATAAGCTTTATGGCCCGTCGGGTATTGGCGTTTTATACGGCAAGATGGATCTGTTGAAAGAAATGCCGCCTTATATGGGCGGGGGTGAGATGATTAAAGACGTGATGCTTGATGGTGTTACATATAATGATCCGCCGCATCGCTTTGAGGCTGGCACACCGCCGATTGCACAGGCGATAGGGCTTGGCGCGGCGCTTGACTATATGGATGGCATTGGACGCGCTCAAATTGCCGCTCATGAGGCCGATATTGGCGATTATGCTATGGAGCAGTTATCCGCAATTGAAGGTGTTAAGATCTTTGGTAAGGCCAAAGGAAAAGGCGCGATTGCCTCATTTGAGCTTGAAGGTATTCATGCACATGACGTCTCCATGGTGATTGATCGTGCCGGTATTGCGGTGAGAGCAGGAACACATTGTGCGCAGCCGCTATTGCAAAGATATGGTGTAACCTCCACATGTAGGGCATCTTTTGGTATGTATAATACCCGCGATGAGGTGGATGCCCTTGTGGGTGCCTTGAATAAGGCGATCGACTTTTTTGCGTAAAACTGGAGTTTTATGATGGACGATGCAGTAAAATCAGATGAAACAACAAGCCCGCGTGTAGAGCTTGCCTCAAACGATGAGCTGGCTAAATCTACGATCCCACAAGAAGAGCTGGAGCGACTGACAACAGATATCATTGCATCGTTAAAAACGGTTTATGACCCTGAAATTCCAGTGGATGTTTATGAGCTTGGCTTGATCTACAAGGTAGATATTTCTGATGACCGCAATGTGGAAGTTGATATGACATTGACAGCGCCGGGTTGTCCTGTGGCTGGCGAAATGCCTATTTGGGTAGAAAATGCGGTGGCTTCTGTCGATGGTGTCGGGATTGTTAACGTCAATATGGTATTCGATCCACCATGGGACATGAGCCGCATGTCCGAAGAGGCGCAAGTCGCGCTTGGCTGGTATTAGGAGTAAGCAAAATGTTTGGCGGAATGGGTATAGAACTCGTCACGGCAACAGATGCCGCACGCACGCGCATTGCTGAAATCATGGAAAACGCTGAAGACGCTGATGGTATTCGCATTGGTGTTAAGAACGGCGGCTGTGCCGGTATGGAATACACTGTCGATCTGACAAAAGGCGGCGAGCAGGGCGATGATGTCGTTACCTTCGATGAAGGCAAGGTTTATATCGATTCCAAGGCAATTTTGTTCTTGCTTGGCACCGAAGTGGATTATGAAGTGACAAAATTCCGCACAGGATTTGTTTTCAATAATCCAAACCAAACATCTGCCTGCGGCTGTGGTGAATCGGTTGAGCTGAAAGCAGCCACCTTGCCAGAAGGTATGACATTAGGCGGTCAATAAAAGTCTATTTTTTGATTAGGCTACTTTGTTTGCAGCAGTGTCATTCTCAGTTATGACCTGATTGCGCCCTGCGTCTTTAGCATTGTATAGGCTGCGATCAGCGCGGTTAATCAAACTTTCTGGCGTGTCTCCAGGCCGCAAAAGTGCGACACCAGCTGAAATTGTGATTTTTCCAAGATTTTCGCTCGTTGAACGTTTAACCACATCGCGTTTGGCAACGGCCATACGTATGCGGTTTGCAACCGTTCTACCCTGTTCAAGGGTTGTGTTTGGAAGGATCATTGCAAATTCTTCCCCACCATACCGGCAAGGAACATCTATGACTTTCACATTGCCTTTGATTGCCATAGCAACGAGTTTTAAGACTTGGTCACCTGTTTGATGGCCCCATTTGTCATTAAATGATTTAAAATGATCAATGTCTGCTATGACAAGGCAAAGAGGTTCTATGGACATCTGGTATTTTTTGACACTGGATGCCAGAGAGCGATCAAAATGACGGCGATTTCCTATCATTGTTAGCTGATCCATCAATGATTCTTCGCGTACTTCAGCTAAGCTCTTATGCAGTTTCTTGATGCCGATTTGAGCAGTATTCAGTTGTTCTAACAATTTTTGATTTTGGTTCTTGACGGTTAATGTTTCCATAGAAACCCGTTTAATCAGTTTTTGCAAAGTTTCCTGATCAAGATCAATTTCAAGGTCACTCGCGGCCTGGCTTAACGTTTCGCCGAATCCTTGACTTAGGCCATGGGATTTATTGATAGTACTTTCGAGGAATGATGCCTCATGGGTTATCTGTTCGCCGATGTCATCGACTTTGTCGCCCAAACTATTATTGGCAATATATGTCTCGTGTAGATGAAGTATTTGGCCAGGAGAGACACGACCATATTTCTCGTTCATCTCTTCAATTGCTGCAGATAGCTCTTTATTCGCACCACTTAAATGCGTATAAATAACCTCGTAAGTTTTCGGATGCGCGGGAATCTGGTTGTCACGTATCCGATTTAAGGTTTCTTCCGCTCGATCAATCGTAAGGTCAAATTCGCTATTATCACTCATTTTCAAGAATACCCAAACGCCACTAATGCGTTAGATATTAGATAATTGCTGTTAATTAGATGTTAATTTGGAATAACTTGAGTGTGATTACTATGTTGTAGTGATTATAAAAAAATATTTTTATAGTAATTATGTTTGTCTGCCATGTTCTTGAGCAAAAATATGATCAATAAATACGAGAATTCGCCTGTATAGTGTCAGCGACGCTTATGCGCTTTTGCGGCCTTTGATCGGGCGCATTAAAAAATCAGGAACATGATCACCTAAACCGATAATTGGCTTTTCTGCTTTGCCTTGGTTTGGTTCTTTTGGATTGTTAGCACGCTTTGCTGAAGCTTCTTTTCTTGGTTTAGATTCTTCAACGTTAGGTTTGCGTTTTGCACTTGGTTTTTTGGGCGCGTCTTCATTTTTAGCTGCATCTGTCTTTGCAGGCGTTTTGCTATTTTGCGATTTACTTGTGGAAGCATTGCGGCCTCGACCACCACCGCGTTTGCGTGGGCGCTTCTCACGTTCGGCTTCAAAATCAACAGCATCGCCCAGCCATTCGATGTCTTGCTTAATGAGTGAAACAATGTCGCTTACATTGCGCTCGTCATCTTGGGAAACCAGTGTATAGGCAGTCCCTAAACGTCCTGCACGCCCTGTTCGGCCAATGCGGTGGACATAATCTTCGGCATTAAAGGGGACGTCGAAATTGAAGACGTGGCTTACATCTGGAATATCGAGACCGCGGGCGGCGACATCACTTGCCACGAGAATGGGAAGTTTACCGGCGCGGAAATTCTCCAAAATGGTGGTTCTTGCAAATTGATCCATATCGCCATGCAATGCACCAGCCTGAAAGCCATGCTTGTCTAGTGAGCGGAAAAGTTCGGAGACATCTTTTTTGCGATTGCAGAAGATGATTGCATTTTTAAGATCTTTAGCGCCGTTGATAAGTTCACGCAGTTTTGCGCGTTTGTCCCAAGGTTCGCCTGTAGCAGCAACAAGCCGCTGGGTCACAGTTTTGGCTGTCGTTGCGGCACGGGCGACCTCAACACGAACAGGATTGCTTAGGAACTTATCAGCCAAGCCTTGAATTTCTTTTGGCATAGTGGCCGAGAAGAATAACGTTTGACGTGTGAAGGGGATGAGCGATGAAATGCGTTCCATGTCAGGAATGAATCCCATATCCAACATACGGTCTGCTTCATCAATCACAAAGATTTCGACACCGGTTAAAAGCAATTTGCCACGCTCGAAATGGTCGAGGAGGCGACCCGGTGTGGCGATGAGAACATCCGCACCACGGTCAAGCTTGCGCAACTGTTCTTCGAAGGAAACACCACCAATTAAAAGCGCGACTGTGAGCTTGGTGTTCTTGCCGTATTTGATAAAATTTTCCTCAATTTGCGCTGCGAGTTCGCGCGTCGGTGTGAGGATGAGTGTGCGCGGCATACGCGCCCGTGCACGGCCTTTTTCGAGTAGGGTAAGCATTGGTAGCACAAAAGAGGCTGTTTTGCCGGTTCCAGTTTGGGCGATGCCGAGAATATCACGACGCTCTAAAGCTGAAGGTATGGACCCTGCTTGAATAGGCGTTGGCGTCGTGTAGCCAGCCTCTTCTACTGCGGAGAGAATTTTGGAGCTAAGGCCGAGTTCGGCAAATGTGGTTTCATTGTCAGAAGACAGTGTTTTATCCAATACGATTTTAGTGAAAGTTAACTTGGCGCGACCATATGGATATTTGAGTTAAAGTCAATCATAGATCACTCCAAAACCCTTGGAATGGTTGACAAATAAGGTTATTGAACGGACACAATGAAGTGGATGTGAAACATGGCGGGTGAGAATGGTGTGCGTAATTGACCGATGATGTAAATATTCAGAGCCAAATAAAGCATCCGGTTGTCTTTGCACCGCGTGATGAAGATGGGTCGCTTTCTACGTCCTATGTGTTGCGCATTGCGCAGGCAGTGGATGAAGGTGATATTGCATCTGCTATATTGGAAACACGATCGTTACATGAAGCCGATCTTGCTGATCTCCTAGAAGCATTACCAAACCCGCGCCGCCTCCAGATTATCGACCAGCTTGGTGCCGATTTTGATTTTACCACGCTGACTGAACTCGATGAGGGTGATCGACGTGAAATCTTGGATGGGATGACATCAGAGCAAGTGGCTCAGGGTGTGTGTTCTATTGATAGTGATGATGCGGTTTATATCCTTGAGGATATGGATGCTGCTGAACAGAGTGAGGTACTTGCACAAATCCCGTCCATTGAGCGTGCTGTTATTGCTAAGGCACTGGATTATCCAGACGATTCTGCTGGTCGTCGTATGCAGACAGATTTCATTGCTGTGCCGCCGTTTTGGACAGTAGGCCAAACGATTGATTATATGCGGGTATCTCAGGATTTACCTGATTATTTCTATGAAATATTTGTAGTTGATCCAGCTTATCGATTGGTGGGAACTGTAGGGCTTGACCGAATTTTGCGCACTCAGCGCAGTATTCTTATTCAAGATATTATGGCTGACTGCCCGGTATCTATTCACGCGATAAAAGACCAAGAAGAGGCTTCGCGTTTGTTCGAGCGCTATGACCTTTTGTCGGCAGCAGTTGTTGATGACAGTGAGCGGTTGGTGGGCGTCTTGACGATTGATGATATCGTTGATGTGATCCACGAAGAAGCCGACGAAGACATCAAGCGGTTGGCGGGTATTGGTGATGAAACTCTGTCGGATAAGGTTTTTACAGCTTTTCGAAGCCGTTTTACATGGCTTGGGGTTAATCTTATTACAGCTGTGTTTGCGTCCCTTGTTATCAATCTTTTTGATGCAACGATTGAACAGATGGTGGCCTTGGCTATCTTAATGCCGATTGTTGCGTCGATGGGCGGTAATGCTGGTACTCAAACAATGACAGTTGCTGTGCGCGCGCTTGCTGGCAACGAGATCGATAATTTTAATGTGCGACGCATTATCCTGCGTGAATTGATGGTTGGTCTGATCAATGGCGCTGTTTTTGCTATTATTATTGCCGCAGTCACCATTGTTTGGTTTGGTAATTACCCATTGGGCGGTGTTATTGCTGTAGCTATGATTATCAATATGATTTTTGCAGCACTTGCCGGCATACTTATACCCATTGGATTTGATAAAGTAGGTATAGACCCAGCTATCGCATCATCGGCTTTTGTAACAACAGTAACCGATGTGGTTGGCTTCTTTGCGTTTTTGGCATTGGCAGCGTGGTGGTTCGGTCTTTTATAAAACCAAAGATCTTAAAATAAGCAAGACGTGAAACATGGCCAGATTTTTCATATCAGATAAAATCTCACTCGCGCTCGATGAGCTTGAAGAAAACTTCATCCGTTCAAGTGGGCCAGGTGGGCAGAATGTTAATAAGGTGTCGAGTGCCGTTCAATTGCGGTTTAATGTGCGTCAGTCCACCAATTTACCAGATCGCGTGAAGTATAAAATGCTCGCCAGTGGAGACAGTCGGTTGACCAAAAATGGTGTCTTGGTGATCAATGCTGAGCGTCACCGTACACAAGAATTAAACCGACAAGATGCACGGGAGCGATTGAAAGAGATTATTCTTAAAGCATCGCATGTGCCAAAGCGCAGAATCGCGACAAAACCAACGCGAAATTCACAAAAGCGTCGCGTGGATTCTAAAACTAAGCGCGGTTTGTTGAAAAAAGGACGAGGAAGAAAAGTAGACTTTGATTGAGGGTATAAAGCTTCTGTCATGCTTTGTTAGATAACAAATTAACCGCATCGCTTGAAAATCTTATGATTATGAGGTCGTGATCTAGTATTTATATAATAACAAGGTTATCTGGTTATATGAGTTTTCACATTCGATTCTGATAACACATTCAATTTTGAACATATGAGAGACATTGCATGACGCACTTTGCGACTTCGACCGTAAAACCGGCCCATCTCGATGATGATAGTGATAAAGATGATAAAAAAGAGACGTCGCCGGGCGTCGATAAACACCTTTTTGATAGTCGCACTGTTCTTATTACGGGACAGATTACTCAAGATCTTGCGCGCGACACATCAGCCCGCCTTCTTGCGCTGGCACAGGCGTCTGATGATCCTATCACTGTGATTGTATCATCTCCCGGTGGCCATGTTGAATCCGGAGATATGATCCATGACATGATCAACTTCATCAAACCGACGGTGAACATCGTTGGAACCGGTTGGGTGGCGAGTGCTGGTGCATTGATTTATGTCGCTGTACCGAAAGAAAACCGATTTTGTACGCCTAATACACGCTTTTTACTGCATCAACCAAGCGGTGGTGCGGGTGGTTCTGCTTCTGATATTGAAATTCAGGCAAGTGAAATTATCAAAATGCGTCTGCGTTTGAATGAAATATTTGCAGCCGCTACAGGCCAGAAACTTAAGAAGATTGAGAACGATACGGATCGCGATTATTGGATGTCGCCTGCGGAGGCGATCAAATATGGTCTTGCGGGTAAAATTGTGAAATCGGTGGATGAGGTTTCTTAGAAGCTTAAACCTGATTTGAAATTATTTAAAAAGTCGGCGCGCAATTGCCGGCTTTTTTTATGGCTTTATCTGATCATTAATCCGATGGTTGCGCCAAGGCGATGCGATAAATGCCCTTAAAATCATCAGGGTCAACGGGCTTGCCTTTACGCGTGATGACCAAGGTGCCGCTTTTAGTAAGGTTCACAGCCACAGTGCGAACAGGCTTCATGAGCAATCGCCATTTTTTCTCGTCTTTGCCAGCAATGGCACGGGCCACCTCGGATGGACATATGGTTTTCCCTGTACCGCGTGAGACCAGAAGTTCGCGGATTGTTGTCTCGATAAGGCTTGAATTGGTGGTCATTTCACAGAGGAATCTTTTTTAGCAATCGGATTCATTTCAGCCGCTTTTGCCGATGCGGAGAAGAATTGTCGACGCATAAGAACGAGAATGATCCATGTTGTCGTAATCATAAAGACGACCGGGCCAATGAACCATCCTATGATGCACGTTGATAGGAAAAATGTTCTCAAGCCGCGATTGAAATGTTTGCCCGCAAGGATGTTCATGGCAAGAGCGCTTTGCAGTGCTGCCTCCGCTTTTTCTTCATCGGGGTCGTTAAACATCGGCAAAGCACCTACGAGTATCGATGTATAATTCCATAACCGGTGTGACCAACCAAATTTGAAAAACGCATAGGAAAACAACAACAATAAGGTAAAAACCTTGACTTCCCATTCTATTCTAGTGTCGGAAGGTGAGATTGATAGGTCTTCCATTATGCTGAAAATTTCATTGGTTGAACGCAGTAACCCGAAGCAGGCGCCGATACCTAACAGGGACGCTGAGGCGAAAAAGGCTGTACCATTTTGAAGGCCTGTTACGATGGTTGTATCAACGATACGTAATTCACGTTGCAGCGCCACACGTAACCATGCTTCACGTTGCTTATTCATATGGGCGCTTAGTGAGCGGTGTTGCAGTGGCCCATGCTCAGCAAACCATGAATAGGCGGATACACTTACCACGAACCATGTGATTGCAATGAAATCGAGCTGAGTGAAGAAAGTCATTGGGGCCATTATTTTCGTTAGCGATGCGGTATTGCTAATACTTTCGAATTAAAATGCAATTTTTTTGTGAATTTGATGTGATTATGCTTGCACTAATTTTAACATATTATTAAGCATGGTGCACCGTAATAGAGCGCGCTGGGCAGTTCTAATCGGTTTGTAATAGGTAATAAGAGATATATGGACGATCATGAAGTTCAAAAGTCTTGTTGGGGTGTTACTACTTGGGCAGTGGCTATATTTTTAGGTGTTTTTGCGGTGATTTCATTTTTTAATCATGCTGAGCAAAAACCAGAAAACCTTGTTTCTGTTGAAACCAATTAATCTATACGATGATTGGGCCTGAGCGAACGTCAGTAAAGGCGCTAGTGCTTGAGGCAAACAAGGTAATCAAAACATTCTCACAAAGCGAAGCACTCGATCTACTCGGGCGTGAAGATGTTGTCTTTGTTGATATTCGTGATGTGCGCGAATTGAAGCGTGAGGGCATGATTGATGGTGCGCTTCATGTGCCGCGCGGTATGGTTGAGTTTTGGGTAGATCCCGAAAGCCCGTACCACAAACCCCTTTTTGCTGAAGATAAAACATTCATCTTTTATTGTGCCAGCGCGTGGCGTTCGGCTTTAGCAACAAAAGCGGCGCAGGATGTGGGGCTTATCAATTGCGGCCATCTTGAGGGTGGTTTCACGAGCTGGTTGAAAGCCGGAAATCAGATTGTGGAAAAAACTGATTAGATTTGGTGTCCACGCTTAGGCACTCTATCCTAGGTTTTATGGTAATGCATCTTCAAAAATTATGTGTCGGCGTAGAAAATGTCGAAAGCCTGCAAGCATGGATTGATTTTCGTGCTGATCAGGCTCGTTTAATGGGGCGGGTGCCTGAACAATTTCATACGACACGGGCAACACCCAAACAACGTGACGCGATATTGCAAGGCGGGTCGCTTTACTGGGTGATTAAGGGCGTGATGCAGGCCCGTCAGCACATCATTGATCTGCGGCCCAATGTTGGCGAAGACGGGATTAGCCGCTGTGATATTGTGCTGGAGCCTCTTATCATTGCAACACAAATGCGTCCGCGTCGTCCGTTTCAAGGATGGCGGTATTTAAAGCCGGAAGATGCGCCGAGCGATTTGAGTAATTTGGCTGAAGGTGAGGGGGATTTGCCGCCTGAAATGCGTTCAGAATTAGCTGAGCTTGGTCTTCTTTAGAGCTAAAGTTGGCCTATCCTTGGCCGGAAGTTGGCTTAACGAATATAACGCCTTGTTGGGATCTAGCATTTTGCGTTGATGGCTGGTGGCTTCCACAAAGCCATTTTCAAACGGCGATATTGTCGATAAGGCGCGGTTTGCCGAGCTTTGCTGCTGCTAAAAGCCTGAGCGGTTCGCTGGCAATGTCAGTAATTTTCTTCAAATTTTCTGCGTTACGTAATTCAACATAATCAACTTTAAACCCGTGACCAGTAAGTGCTGCGATGGCTTTGGATAGGGCTTCATCAGAAGAGTGGCCTTCGCGTATTTGCGCGGCACAGTCTTGGAGTGCTTTGTGTAATTCAGCGGCTAATGGTCGCTCAGTTTCACTCAAATAGATATTGCGTGATGACATCGCCAAACCATCCGGCTCTCGTAAGGTGGGGGCGCCTTCAATTTGGCAGGGAATTTGAAGGTCACGGACCATTTGTTTGATAACCAGCAATTGCTGATAGTCTTTTTCTCCAAACACCGCGATATCAGGCAAGACGCCAAGCAGGAGTTTAGCGACCACGATGGCAACGCCGCCAAAGAAATGAGGGCGGTATGTGGTTTCTAACTCCAAGGCGGGGCCTTGAACGTTGATCTGTGTTGCAAAACCATTTGGGTACATGATGCCGGCGGTTGGGGCATAGACGGCTTCAACGCCCTTTGAGGCAAGGG
The DNA here is from genome assembly GCA_039989895.1 of Hyphomicrobiales bacterium. Classification (NCBI taxonomy): domain Bacteria; kingdom Pseudomonadati; phylum Pseudomonadota; class Alphaproteobacteria; order Hyphomicrobiales; species Hyphomicrobiales bacterium. The sequence goes on along the minus strand of JBDXGY010000006.1, from coordinate 1,062,885 downwards.
CTGATATGTCGCTTTCCCACGTGCGAGGATAATCTTCAAAGTCCTCGCCTTCGCCAAACTGTGTGGGATTGACAAAAATGGAGGCAAAAACCCGTTCAGCCTTTGTTTTAGCATAATCGATTAAAGACAAGTGGCCTTCATGAAGCGCGCCCATGGTTGGAACCAGAGCGACGCGTTCACCCTTGGCGTGCGCTTTCAAGACGAGCGCGCGGATCTCTTCAGGTGTTTGGGTGATGATTGGTGTTTCGGTCATGGTGCCTCATCATGGTGGAATGGTGTCATATTCCATGGCTTATGATTTGTTGCAAGCACGTCATTGATGCTCATACCTTTGTTTAGGGCGCGTGTTTGCTTGTCATGAGGGATGAAACGCCCCATATTCTTATGAGGGAGACATTAGCAGTGATAAAAGACGATAAGACCAAAAATACGTCAGATAGGGGCATGCGTACAAAGACATCGCCGTCCAGTGATGTTTCGGCCTTTGTTGAGCGTGTTCAATCGCTTGCGCATCTGCGTGTTAAATCTGAGCCAAAGGGTCGGTTGATTTTTTCTCTTGATGCCACATTAAGCCGTCAGCCGATGTGGGATATGGCGTGCCATTTACAGGCAGAAATGTTTGATGTCGTGGGAAGTAGCGGTGATCTGGAAGTTCAATTGAATTATTATCGGGGCTTTGGTGAATGCAAATCGTCTAAATGGGTGAGTGATGCCACGAAGTTGCGTGATTTTATGGGCCGTATCCGTTGCCAGGGTGGGCGCACGCAGATTAAAAAAATATTTGCCAATGCGCGCCGTGAGCATAAACAGCAGGCCGTTGATGCGCTTGTGTTCATTGGCGATGCGATGGAAGAGGATGTTGATGATCTTTGTTCCAAGGCTGGTGAGCTGGGGCTTTTAGGGGTGCCGATGTTTGTTTTTCAAGAAGGCAATAATGCGATGGTGGAGCGCGCTTTTCGTGAATTTGCAAGGCTTACAAAAGGGGCTTATGCGCGGTTTGATCAATCGAGCGCTGATGAATTGGCTTCACTCCTGCGTTCAGTCGCGGTTTATGCGACTGGTGGATTGAAAGCATTGGAAGAGAGCGGCGAACGATTGTTGCTGCCGCAGATGTCGGGGCGATAAAGCATATGCCACAATTTCTATTTGCCGTTTTTATTATGGTGCTCATTTATGTCGCGGCGAAATTCTTTGTGAGGGCAAACCCTAGCTCTTTGGCAAAAACACTACGCCAACTTATTGGCGCATTGCTTTTTGCTGTTGGGATTGCGCTCGTTTTTAGCTTGCGTTTTGCTTTGTTTGCATTGCCGGTTCTGCTTGCGGGTGCAGCAGTATTCTTTGGCAGCAAAAGGCCGTTTAAATCCAGAGGCGGTTCGGCTCGTTCAAATGGCGCTGGCCCTCAAGGAGCGAAGGGAAAGGCGTCTAATGTTAAAACAGCTTTTTTCGATATGGAACTCGACCATGCATCCGGCGAGATGGATGGTCTTATTTGCGCAGGCGCCTTTGATGGCGCGCGACTATCGGACCTTGAACAAAGCGATTTGAAAGCGCTTTACAATGAAATTTCAGGCCACACGTCTATCGATGGAGATAGTTTAAGTCTTCTTGAAACTTATTTGGACAGCGTGTTGCCCGGCTGGCGTGAAGACTTCCATGTTGACAGTGGTACGGGGCAGGGAAGCACGGCGAGCGCGGGCACCATAACCGAGGAGGAGGCCTACGAGATCCTTGGGCTTGGGCGGGATGCTGACGTCGCCGAAATCAGAGCGGCCCATCGGCGCCTTATGCTTAAGTTTCATCCCGACCGAGGAGGCTCTACTGTTCTTGCCGCTAAAATCAACGAGGCGAAAGACATTCTTTTGAGAAATCATTCTTCTAATTCCTGATACAAATTACTTTTCAGGGTGACATATTGATGCCATGCGCAAGCACATGACGCTAGTTAAGGTAGATACAATTGTATTTCTTGGTCTTCATGAATTTGCAGGCACGGCGGGCAGTGTTTTTATCTCTAAAGCCAGCAAACCGAACTCGGTAAAAGGTGCTTGAACCTTTAGTGACGCTTTCAGTGTAAGGTGTTTTCTTCGATAGAACCGATGCGCCTTTTAATGATGCTTCTTCAAGCAGTTCTTTTGCTTCACTAAGGTTTGGTGTCGCCGACAACTGTATTTTCCAGCCGACCTTCTTAGATGGCTCTGCTGTTTGGTTTGTGACTGTTTTGATCACTTTAGCTTCGCTCAAACCTTGTTCGGCAGGTCTGTTGGTGCGTAAGTTTGTTGCCACCACAACTGGTGATTTTGTTTGCGGGCGGAGCGTTGGCAGTGGAGCCTTGCTTGCTAATACTGTTTTTGATTTGGAAGACTTGCTTACGAGCAGCGGAGACACTTTGTTTCTGCGATTTTTTCTCGATGCTTTTTTGAGGTGCCTTTTAATCAGTGTTGCCATATGAGCATTGCGGGAACGACCTGATTTGCCTCCCATAACAACGCCGACCACGTGGCGGCCATTTTTCTCGACATTTGTTACAAGATTAAACCCAGAAGCGCGGATATAGCCGGTTTTGATGCCGTTAACGCCGCCCACACGACCAAGTAGTCGGTTGTGGTTTCTATAGGTTTTGCCTTTGTATTTGAAGCTGCGGGTTGCAAAATAGCGGAAAGACTTTGGATGCGATTGACGTAATGACAACCCAAGGCGTGCCATGTCTCGCGCTGTTGTGCGCTGTCTTCTGTTTGGTAAACCTGACGCATTTGCAAATGTGGTGCGTTTCATGCCGATAGAGCGGGCTTTGCGGGTCATCATTCTTGCAAAGTTGGATTCTGTTCCACCCAAATGTTCGGCAATAACAATAGCCACGTCATTGGCTGACTTTGTTACAAGAGCAAGGATTGCATCTTTTACACGGATGCTAGAGCCTTTTTTGAGATAGAGCTTTGACGGCACAGCTCGCGTAGCTCTTGCCGACACTCTCATACGTGTTGAAAGGCTGATTTTGCCAGCATCAATCGCATCGAAGACCATATATAAAGTCATCATTTTGGTGAGAGACGCAGGATAGCGATATGCATCGGCATTTCTAGCAAAGAGGACTTTGCCTTTGTTGGCATCATAGATAAAAGCCGCATATTTGCTATTCGCAAAGGCATTTTGCGAACCAAGCATCATGGCTATTGTTATGATAAAAACAGTGAAAAGTAATTTACATCTAGATAAACCAGATAATACTGCACCATAAAACACGGCGAACTCCAATACAAACGACCTTCTAGTCGCTACACAACATTTAATGAGGCTGAGGGGGTGCTGAAAAGCTTGGCCAAAGTACTCATTCTTTCCACACAAGATAACGGTAGGGAGTTACCAATCAGTAAAGGTCTTGTTTACGATAAACACCAAGCCATCACGAAATTAGTCTTTTCGGTAACATTTTGTTTTGTCATGAAATTTTTGAGGTGAAGCGCGTGAAAAAAACAAATTCATGCTGCGATGCAAAAAAGTGCTTGATATTTATGCTGCAATGCAATATATATAAATTCAAGAGAGAGGCAGTGAAGAGCATCTCAACTTTAAACTGATCTTATAAAGGTAGCGGATAATGACAAATTTTTCAGAAGACTTCCAAAAATTGGGCAAAGAAAACATGGATGTTGCAATGGCTAACATCAACGTTGTTTCAACAACACTTCAAACAATAGCAACAGAAACTGCTGATTATTCAAAAAAATCCTTTGAAGAATCATCTGCTGCTGTTGAGAAAATCATGGCTGTTAAGTCACTTGATAAAGCAATCGAAGTTCAGTCAGATTTCGCAAAATCTGCTTACGAAGATTTTGTAGGTCAGGCGACAAAAATTGGCGAAATGTACACAGCTATGGCCAAAGAAGTTTACAAACCAATTGAAGCTGCCGTTACAAAAGCAACTAAGTAAGTTTCTTTTCGGACATTAATATCTGCTGTATTCCTCCCAAGACAGTCTGATTATTGATCCTTAGGTCATTGAAAGCCCTACCTATTTGGTAGGGCTTTTTTTGTTTATGCGATCAATTCAGCCACATTTGTCTTGTTATTTGTTTTTCACACCTCATTTCTAGGTAGTAGTGATAACATTGGTTGCGTACGTTTATATTCTGGCTTATTTTTTGCCTTGCCATCCGTTCTATTAGCGGCAAAGTGGTGCAATGAATGATTAGCTTGAGATGAACGAATAGCTTGAAAACAAGGATCGTGTTTCAACACATGAAGATCTATCTATCGACAAATGATAATGATGAGGGTGATGACGATAATGGCGATTTGGATGCCAGCGTCATCACACGGACCAAAACAAAGGTCAAAAAACCGAGTCTATATCGTGTTTTAATTTTGAATGACGATTACACGCCAATGGAATTCGTTGTGATTGTGCTTGAGCGCTACTTCCAAAAAAATGAGGAAGAGGCAACACAGATCATGCTTCATGTTCATAACACAGGTGTGGGGCAGTGTGGTGTCTTCACTTATGAGGTTGCTGAGACAAAAGTTACTCAGGTTATGGACTTTGCTCGAAAAAACCAGCACCCTCTACAATGCGTAATGGAAAAAAACTGAATATGAGGTCTATGTAGTGCCATCCTTCTCTCGGAGCCTAGAAAAAGCCCTTCATCAGGCACTGACTTATGCGAATGAGCGTAGTCAGGAATATGCAACGTTAGAGCATCTTTTGCTTGCCTTGATTGATGACAAGGATGCTTCTGCCGTTATGCAAGCATCGAACGTTAATCTTGAAAAACTTCGCCTTGATCTCATTGAATATGTGGATACGGAGTTATCTAATTTAGTTGCGGGTTTTGATGATGATTCAAAGCCAACAGCAGGTTTTCAACGAGTTATTCAGCGTGCGGTCATTCATGTTCAATCTTCTGGGCGTGATGAGGTGACGGGCGCGAATGTTTTGGTTGCTATATTTGCCGAACGTGAAAGCCATGCTGCTTATTTTCTCCAAGAGCAGAATATGACTCGCTATGATGCGGTGAACTATATCAGCCATGGGATAGCGAAGCGCTCTGGCATGAGCGAAGCAAAGCCCGTGAGTGGCGTGGAAGATGATGAGGCTGGCCTTGAGACAGAGGCTGAAGAAAATGGCAAAAAGACAGACGCGCTGGAAGCTTATTGCGTTAATTTGAATGACAAGGCTTTAGATGGAAAAGTTGACCCGCTGATCGGTCGAGAGAATGAAATCATTCGCACGATCCAAGTGCTTTGCCGTCGCCAGAAAAACAATCCACTTTTCGTCGGAGATCCCGGTGTTGGTAAAACCGCTATTGCTGAAGGTTTAGCCAAGCGTATTATCGATGCTGAAGTGCCCGATGTTTTAAAAGACGCGACGATCTTTTCTCTCGATATGGGTACTTTGCTTGCTGGTACGCGTTATCGCGGTGACTTTGAAGAGCGCTTGAAGCAAGTTGTCAAAGAAATCGAAGAATACCCGGGCGCTGTGATGTTCATTGATGAAATTCATACGGTTATTGGTGCAGGAGCCACCTCTGGCGGTGCGATGGATGCATCTAATTTGTTAAAACCTGCGCTGGCATCAGGTGCAATCCGTTGTATGGGGTCGACGACTTATAAAGAATATCGTCAGTTTTTTGAAAAAGACCGTGCGCTTGTGCGCCGTTTCCAAAAAATTGATGTGGCCGAGCCAAGCATTCCTGATGCCATTGATATTTTGAAGGGCTTGCGTCCTTATTATGAAGAATTTCACGATGTGAAATATACCAATGATGCGATTAAATCAGCGGTCGAGCTTTCGGCGAAATATATCGGTGATCGCAAACTGCCGGATAAAGCAATTGACGTGATTGACGAGAGCGGTGCGAGCCAAAAACTGATTGTGAAATCTAAGCGTAAGAAGACAATCAGTGTGAAGGATATTGAAGCAACCATTGCGACAATGGCACGCATTCCACCCAAAACCGTCTCCAAAGATGATGCCGAAGTGCTTTCAAACTTGCAAAGCAACCTCAAGCGCGTGGTCTATGGTCAAGATGATGCCATCACCGCTTTGACCTCTGCCATTAAACTGGCGCGGGCAGGGCTACGAGAGCCAGAAAAACCGATTGGTAATTACCTTTTCTCTGGCCCGACTGGTGTTGGTAAAACCGAAGTTGCAAAACAGCTTGCCAGTGTTTTGGGTGTTGAGCTTATTCGCTTTGATATGTCGGAATATATGGAACGCCACACGATCTCACGTTTGATCGGTGCCCCTCCAGGCTATGTTGGTTTCGATCAAGGTGGCCTGCTGACAGATGGTGTGGATCAACACCCGCATTGTGTGTTGCTGCTTGATGAGATTGAAAAAGCACATCCTGACTTGTTCAACATTTTGTTGCAGGTGATGGACCACGGTAAGCTGACCGACCACAACGGCAAAGCTGTTGATTTCCGCAATGTGATCTTGATTATGACCACCAATGCAGGTGCTGCTGAGATGCATAAAGAAGCTATCGGTTTTGGTAGCACGAAGCGTACAGGCGATGATGAAGAGGCGATCAATAAGCTCTTTACGCCTGAATTCCGTAATCGTCTTGATGCCATCATTCCATTCGGCTCATTGCCGAAAGAGGTGGTCTATGAGGTTGTGCGTAAATTTGTGATCCAGCTTGAGGCGCAGCTCTCCGAGCGCGGTGTAACCTTTGAATTGACCGATGAGGCCATCGAGTGGCTTGCGGATAAGGGCTATGACGAACGCATGGGTGCCCGTCCTTTGTCTCGTGTTATCCAAGAGCACATTAAGAAACCACTCGCAGACGAAGTATTATTCGGCAAATTGAAGAGCGGCGGTATTGTGAAGGTTTCTGTTGAACATACGGAAGAGGGCGGCTCTGGCTTGATGTTGGAATCGCTTGAAGATGTTGCCGTGAAACCTAAAAAAGAACCGGTTACACCAAGAAAACGCAAAGCGGCTGCTAAAAAACCTGTCGCGAGAGCAAAAAAACGGACCACGTCGAAAAGTAAAAAAAGTGATGGTGGCAGTGCTGTGCCAAGGGTTCCGCTCAAAACCGATTAAATACTCAAATCATTGATACCGCCTATCCTTATAGGCGGTATTTTTATATGGAATACCCTATGGCTGAAACACCGCAAACAGATGGTCCAGATGGCCAAGCTGCCTCTTTGACTTCTTTTCAATGGTTTATGAAAGGCACGAGTGTTTTAGTATCCATTCCCGCCTTTATTTTGATGATGTCTTTTGTTGGTTTTGGCGGCTTGGCTGCCGAGGCAGGTTTGACCGCGGGGCAGGCGATGTTGCTTGCTTTTACAACATGGGCTTTGCCCAGCGCGGTTGTTATCGCAGGCGCGGTTATCAATGAAGTGCCCTTTTATGCAACTGTTTTTGCTATTGTTTTAGCGTCTGTCCGTCTCATGCCGATGACGATGTCACTGATGCCATTCTTACGCACAGAAAATACGAAGACATGGCACCTTGTTTTGGCGTCAAACTTTGTGGCTGTTACGGCGTGGGTCTATGCCATGGGCAAATTACCGAGCATGCCCCGCGAGGGACGGTTGCCGTTTTTTCTGGGGCTTGGAAGTAGTCTTGCTTTTGTGAACATGCTGATTACAGGCATATCGCATTCGCTCAGCAGTACTTTGCCGGCAGTTGTTGCTGCTGCACTTTTATTCCTGACGCCGATTTATTTTCTTGTCTCCATGTCACAAGCAGCCCGCCTTAAAGCTGAATATTTAGCGATTATACTTGGTTTGGTTCTCGGTCCTTTATTCCATATGGTTGTGCCGGATACGGACCTTCTATGGTGCGGTCTGATTGGGGGAACCATTGCTTATTTTTCTGGTAGATACATTGATAAACCAAAGGCTAGCGAAGAATGAGCTGGCTCAATGCGCCCTTTAATGAATGGTCACCGTTTCTTTTCATTTTGTTGGCAGGTGCGATACCAACTCAGATATGGCGATGGGCTGGCGCACTTTTATCGCGTTCGATACGTGAAGACAGCGAAGTCTTAAAATGGGTGAAGGCTGTCGCAACAGCTCTTGTTGCTGGGCTGATTTCAAAGCTTGTGGTGTTCCCATCAGGCGCACTGGCTGACATACCAGTTTGGGCACGTGTTGGAGCTATGGTTGTGGGTTATGGCGTGTTTTTTCTAACTGGTCCACGGATTATCTTTGGTATCATTGCAGCAGAATTGCTGCTGGTCATTGCGGGCGTAATCTATATTTAGAGCAGATTATTCAATCGCGTCCCCTATTTGTTTTGCAAGGGCTGCCAGTTCCTCATGGTTAGGTTCTGAGCCATCATGTGCGCGCAAAGTGTCCCCAAGATAACGTGGCATAATGTGAAAATGGGTGTGAAATACCTCTTGTCCCCCAGCGGCTTCGTTGTTCTGACGGATAGTGACACCGTCCGCATTGAGAGACTTGATGACCGCTTTGGCAACCTTTTGGACTGTCATCATTGTGGCGTTTAATGCGGTTTCATCAATATCCAATAGATTGCGGGAAGGGGCTTTAGGTAAGACCAGACAGTGGCCTCGACTTGCGGGTAATATATCCATGAAAACCAGTGTCTCTGCATCTTCATAGACTTTGTGACACGGGATATCGCCTGCCATGATTTTGGCAAATATATTGTCGGCTTGATAGCTTTCAGTGGCCACGGTTTCAGCTCCTTATGTGATAGGAATCAGTTTTTACTGCCATCATTCTTAAATGGTGCGCGCTCAGAAAGCATTTCTTTTTCATAAGCGACTTGCTTGCGTTCGCGTTCAAGAAAATTTTCAATCGCATCGCGAAAACTGGGATTGGCTATCCAGTGGGCTGAATAGGTTGTGACGGGCTTATAGCCGCGTACTAATTTATGTCCGCCTTGCGCACCAGCTTCTACACGGCTGAGGCCATGGGCGAGCGCATAATCAATTGCCTGATAGTAGCAAACCTCGAAATGGAGAAAGGGATGATCTTCAATACAGCCCCAATAACGGCCGTAAAGCGTGTCACCGCCGATCATGTTCAAAGCGCCGGCAATGATGTTGTCATCGCGCTTTGCAAAGATGAACAGCACTTTATCGGCCATGCGCTCAATCAACAGCGAGAAAAAGGAGCGCGTGAGGTAAGGCGTGCCCCATTTTCGTGAGCCAGTATCCATGTAGAAGGTGTAAAATCGTTCCAGATGCGCCTCGGTGATGTCATCGCCTGAGACCCATTCAATGGTGATGCCATTGCTCAGTGCTTCGCGTCGCTCGCGTTTGAGCTGCTTACGTTTGCGCGAAGTGAGGGCGTCAAGAAAACCATTGAAATCACCGTATCCCTCATCTTCGAAATGAAACTGTTGGTCGGTACGTTGGAGATAACCAAGCGCGCCCAGTTCATTCCATTCTTGTTTCTTTAAAAATGTCGCGTGTATGGACGAGGCTTGCATTGATTGAGCGCGTTGTGCGGCAGCACTTGCCAGTATAGCTCGGGTCTCCGCTCCATCTTTTTCATCACGCACCAAAAAGCGCGGGCCGGTGACTGGCGTAAAAGGTACAGAGATTTGAAGTTTAGGATAATAGCGCCCGCCTGCTCGTTCAAAGGCGTCGGCCCAGCCATGGTCAAACACATATTCGCCTTGGCTGTCGGATTTCAAATAGCAGGGTAGAATGCCGCGCACGCCATCATTCTTGTCTTTTAAAACCATGTGCTGGCCATACCATCCCGCCTCATAGACGGCTGAACCTGATTGCTCCATTACATCCAGAAAATCATAGCTGACAAAGGGATTATAGGCTTGGTCTGACGGATTGGCACAGCTGTCCCAAGCGTCTTTGTCTATGTCAGACAAAGACGTGATAAGGGAGACAACATGTTCTTCTTCGGGCATATGGGTTTTATCTAAAGCCTATGATTTTAATTGGAAAATGGCTTCGACCTCTACGACGACATTAAAGGGCAGTGCAGCCATGCCAACCGCAGAACGGGCATGGCGTCCTCGATCACCTAGCGCTTCAACAAAAAGATTGGATGCGCCGTTCACAACAACTGGGTGTGCTTCGAAATCTGCGGTTGATGCGACAAAGCCAGTGATCTTGGACAAGCCTTCTACTTTATCAAAATCACCGATTGCTGCTTTGACCTGTGCAAGGATGTTGACGGCTGAACGCTCTGCCGCATGAGCGGCGGCTTCGGTTTCGATATTGTTACCACATGTTCCTTTGATCAGATTGCCATCCGGCGCTGTTGGGAGTTGGCCTGAAATATAAAGCACGTTGCCTGCAATCTTGAAGGGTACATAATTAGCAGCTGGCGCCATCGCTTCTGGTAGTGTGATACCCAATGCTTTAAGGCGTTGTTCTACTTCTGCATGGTATGTACTTGTCATAATTTTTTCCTATTTATTTTGTGTGCGATCAAAATTTGACGTGATCTTTTTCTTACGATCATTCTTCTGCCATAGTTTTTACTGACGCAAGGCGTTAATAAGTGTAATTCTACACAATAAGAACTCTTCTCAAACAAAGGCGTGTGAATTTATGTTGTTCTCGAAAGCTCTCCCTCTTTCTATCGTTCTTTTATCTGCTACGACGCTTTCTGCTTTTTCTGCGAGTATGGCGCCACATCGTGCGGTTTATGACATCAAGTTTCAATCAGCGCAGGCAGATTCTAAAATCATTGGTGGCAGCGGTAAATGGGTTTTGGAATTGAATGGTGCTGCTTGTACTGGATATAATGTTTCCTATCGTTTTGTTACACAACTTGAAGATAATGACGGTATAAATTTTTTACTCGATACGCGTGGGAAGAATTTCGAAAGCGGAGAGGGCAATGCTTTCGATTTTTCTAACTCAACCTATCAAGACAATAGAATTATTGAAGATGTTAAAGGTGTCGCTTCGCGCAAAGACGGTTCAATTGGAGTGAGATTATCGCGACCTGAGGCTGTGGATACAGTGTTGTCTGAAGATGTGCAGTTTCCAGTGCAACATTTCATTAAATTGATTGAGAAGGCAAAAGCTGGCGAAAAACTTGTCTCAAGTACTGTTTATGAAGGTGTGGAGGGCGGCATGGCTGCTTTTGATGTAACAGCGGCTATTGCCAAAGAAGGCGAAGTGGAAAAAGGAAAATCTCTTCCTTATCAGGCGTTAGAAGATAAAAAGCTGCGCCGTTGGCCAGTTTCACTTTCTTATTATAGAATAACAGATGAGCAAGACACGACCCCTGAGTGGGCTAATTCATTTGTACTTTATGAAAATGGCGTGACTCGGCAGTTCGTTTTTGATTATGGCCAGTTCGCACTTACTGGCACAATGAGAGAGCTTGAATTCCTGCCGGAAGAAGATTGCTCTTAACGGACTCCTATCAGCCGTCGCGTTGTGGCTTTGTGGCGTCATTCATCAATATGCCGAGATTGACGGCCTTTTGGCCGAATTTATCACGAACATCATCCATAGCGCGCTCGGCCTGCGCTCTTTTCATTGACTGTAGATCAATCAGATCATCGGGATCAGCTGCTTCTGCGGGATAAAGATCGCTAACTCCAATGCCGAGAAGGCGGAATTTTGTTCCGTCAGTTTCGCGTTTTAAAAGATCGAGACCCGTTCTGAAAATGCGGTCTGCTAGCTGCGTGGGATCGTGAATTTTGCGATTCCTTGTTCTCGTCTTGAAGTCAGCGGTTTTTAATTTCAGTACAATGGTATGACCACTATATTCTTTGGTTTTAAGTTGCTTTGATACTTTATCGCTTAAGGCTCTGAGTTTTTTTGTTAAAAGAGTGAGGTCTGCAATATCGCTATCAAAGGTGGTCTCTGAGGAGATGCTTTTGGTCTTGCTGTCGGTTGAGACTATACGGGTGTCATGGGCGCGTGCGAGACATGCGAGCTTAATACCCATAGCACCATAATTGCGAGCAAGGTCGGCTTCATTCATGGTTTGTAATTGGCCAATGGTCGCGATACCGTCGCTCGCTAGTTTCGCTTTCATGGCCTTGCCCACCCCCCAAATCATGCCAACTGGTTTGTCTTTTAAAAAGCTGAGTGCTTCTTCACGTCCGATGACAGAAAAACCACGCGGTTTTTCAAGGTCGGAAGCAATTTTCGCGAGAAATTTATTGAAGGATAGTCCGATTGAGATGCTGATCCCTATGGTATCTTCAATATGACGACAGAATTGTACGAGTGTTTCGGCCGGTGAGTGACCATGCAGGCGTTGGGTGCCAGAGAGATCAAGAAAGGCTTCATCGATGGATATCGGTTCTACAAGCGGGGTAAGGGTCATCATTTGTTCGCGAATTTGGCGGCCCACGCGGACATACTTTTCCATATTTGGCCTGATAACCACAGCATTGGGGCATGCGTCCAAGGCTTTGAACATGGGTTGAGCTGAGTGTACGCCATGTATGCGGGCAATATAGCAAGCGGTGGACACCACGCCGCGTCGTCCACCACCAATAATGACGGGTTTGTCTATTAAGTCTGGATTATCGCGTTTTTCGACTGCGGCATAAAATGAATCGCAATCGATATGGGCAATGGTCAGCTCTTGCAATTCTTTATGAGCGAGCAGGCGGGGGCTGGCACATGACCGGCATCTTCGCCGTTTTAGGTTGATTGGTGGTGCTTGCCAGCTTTGACAGTCACGACAAATGCAGAGACCGTGGTTTACTGCATTCTTTGTCATTTGCCCTGCTTTTTAAGCCTTAATTTAGTTGCCCAAGATGTTATTAAGTGGTTTGGAGGCTGCGTTGAATATTTGCTGTAGGAAAGTGATTTCCGAACCGCCTGTTGGTGTTGTTCTGGTCAGGAAGTCAAACACTTTACCATCTTTGAGGCCAAAATCACCAATCTGTTCAACGGTTCCTTCCTCATCAAAATAAACAGCAATAACGCGCTGATTTACAATTTTTCCTTTGCTAAATGCAGCTCTCTTTTGTGCCGTTTGGCTGATATAATAAAACCCTTGACGATCGAATTTTTCGACGGTTGAGGGGGTGCCTAGGGCCAGCAATACCTGATCTTGACTCGCGCCAACCGGGACTTGTCGTAAGGCTTCCGGTGAAACCACATAGCCATGCTGTAACGTTTGAGAAACAGCACATCCTGACAAGCCGAGGACTATTCCAAGCGCTGCAGTTGAAATAAGAGTTTTCAATTGCTTGTTCTTGCTATTACGAGAGTTCATATTGACTTTGACCTTGAAAAAATAACGATATTTGACATCTATATACACCAATAAGGCAAATTTAGCACCAAAGTGTATTGTGCTATTGCACATCTGTTGAATAGTCGTAAAGAGTGCCTGTTTGATCAATATGTATCAGATATGTGTTTTGTCGATCAAGTAAGAGATTTTGATGGTTTTCGGTTTGGGGTTTTTAAAGCGTAGTACTAAGGGCCGTGATTTGCGGATTCGTAAGGTTTATGACCATTTGGTCTTACAGGCGCGATTGCCAGATTTTTATCAATCCTATCAGGTGGCTGATACTGTTTCAGGCCGATTTGATATGATTGTTCTTCACGCATTTTTGTTTTTTCAGCGGCTAAAAGGTGAAGGTAGCATTGCGAAAGAGTTTGGACAGGAAGTCTTTGATATATTTTTTGAGGATATGGATAGGTCCTTGCGTGAGCTTGGGGTGGGATATCAGGCTGTGCCAAAACGCATTAAAAAGATGGGTGAGGCATTTTATGGCCGCGTATCGGCCTATGATGCAGCCCTTGATTTAGCTGTGAGTAGCGGCGATATATCGTCGCTTAGCGATGCATTGCACAGGAATATATTTCCTGACGTGGATGAGGCCCCAGAAGCCGCTGCCAGCCTTGCAAACTATATGATAGAAAGCGTAAAACTTCTTGGTGAGTGTGACCTGCAAGCCCTATATGAAGCTGATTTTACATTACCAAATCCTGATCAATTTTTGCTCGATTCAACTTTGAAAAAGGGAAATCATGCCTGAAGATCCTTTGCTCGAAAATTCATCTGATAGCTCTGGCGAGGAAGTTTTGCTGCCGCGCCCGATTCATACTCCCGGTGTGCCTAAAAAAGGACAAAGGACAACCATATCTTTATCTGATGGTGAAAGGCAGGCGATATGTGCTTTTTATGATCTTCAAGAGATTAAATATTTTGAGGCGAGGACTTTTCTTGAAAAGAAGACAACAACAAAGTTCCGCCTGACCGGTATAATGAAAGCTGATGTTGTGCAGACCTGCGTTTTATCTCTCAAAGCGGTTAAAAAGGTTATTGAGGAAGAGATCGACTTAACCCTTGTTCCGACTGGTGAGTTTGAAAAATATATGGAGCGTACCGCTGATGGAGGCCTTTTAGAATTAGGTCTTGATACGACTGTGCCTGACACTTACGATCATGAGATAATTCAACTTGGCAGCTTTGTATTAGAGTATTTTGCGCTGGGTCTCGACCCTTATCCTCGGGCAGAAAATGCCGAGATTGATCAAAGCGCTGTTAAGAGTGATCGTGAAGCGTCAGCTTTTGCTAGTCTTGCGGCACTTAAGGATAAAATGAAGTGAAGTGAAGTTAGAGTGAATAATGGCGTGTTAATAATGTTAACACTTGTGTAATGTGGTAAAATTGGCTTTTTAACGGCTTAATCAAATAGAGCGTGCGGAATTCATTTCTAACAATGTTTCATACTAATAATAAAGAAAAGCAGTGAATATGTCGGTTCCCATAACAATATCTATCGATGCCATGGGGGGTGATGAAGGTCCATCTATGGTCATTCCTGGCTTGGATATTTTATTGCTGCGCCAGCCTGATGTCCGATTTCTGCTTTTTGGCGAAGTAGACAAAATTGAACCTGTTCTTGCGGATTATCCTCGTGTTAGCGATGCGAGCAGTGTTATTCACTGTGATGTAACTGTGGCTATGGATGAAAAACCAAGTCAGGCTTTGCGGTCTGGTCGTGGTAAATCCAGTATGTGGAAAGCCATTGAAGCCGTCAAAGGGGGCGATGCTTCGTTTTGTATTTCTGCGGGTAACACAGGCGCCTTAATGGCGATGTCGAAGTTTTGTCTACGCACGATGGCCAATATCGAGCGGCCTGCTATTGCGGCTATCTGGCCAACACTCAGGGGCGAAAGCATTGTCCTTGATATGGGGGCAACGATTGGGGCGGATGCGCAACAGCTTGTTGATTTTGCAATGATGGGCGGTGCGATGGCTCGTGCTCTTTTTGATCTTAAAAAACCGACAGTCGGGCTTTTGAATGTGGGCGTTGAAGAAGTTAAAGGGCTAGAAGAAATTAGAACTGCTGGTCGCATTTTACGCGAAGCAGATGAGAATCATTTTGAGTACTTCGGCTTTGTTGAAGGCAATGATCTGGGTCAAGGTACTGTTGATGTCGTCGTGACCGAAGGCTTCACGGGGAATATTGCGTTAAAGACAGCTGAGGGCACCGCAAAACAGATTTCTGGTTATTTGCGTGATGCCATGACGCGCACGTGGCGCGCACGTTTGGGCTATCTTCTAGCAAAAAGTGCATTTGACCGTTTACGCGAAAAAATGGATCCAGGCCGTGTGAACGGCGGTGTATTTCTGGGCTTAAACGGTATTGTTATTAAAAGCCACGGCGGCGCAGACCCTGCAGGATTTGCCAGCGCAACCGAACTTGGCTTTAATATTGTTAAAAATGGTTTGTTGGAAAAAATAAGTAGCGACATGACATCGGGTGATGCTTCGTCTAAAGAAGACCAATTATCCAGTTGAAAAAGGACTTCATTGGTGGCGATTATCCGTTCTGTAGCGATTGGTTGTGGTCGATATCTTCCAGAGAAAATTCTAACGAATGAAGAACTGGCAGAAAAAGTGGACACCTCTGACGAGTGGATTGTCCAGCGGACTGGAATCCGTCAAAGGCACATCGCAGCTGAAGGCGAGACCACGTCTGATCTTGGCACTAAAGCGGCGCTGAGCGCTCTTAAAAATGCTGGTGTTGATGCCTCAAGCATAGATATGATTATTCTGGCAACCTCGACGCCGGATTACACCTTTCCTGCGAGTGCTGTTCAAATTCAGCATAACCTTGGCATTACAACAGGGGCTGCCTTTGATATGCAGGCTGTTTGCTCCGGTTTTGTTTTCGCACTGACAACAGCGGACATGTATATACGCGCCGGACAGGCCAAGCGCATATTGGTTATTGGCGCGGAAACATTTTCTAGGATTCTTGATTGGAATGATCGCACGACCTGCGTTCTTTTTGGCGATGGAGCGGGTGCTGTGATTTTGGATGCACAAGAGGGTGATGGAACAGTCAAAGATCGAGGTATTTTAACCTCGCACCTTCGTTCGGACGGTTCTCACCGCGAAAAACTCTATGTTGATGGGGGTCCATCCAAAACTCAAAGCACCGGATTTTTGCGTATGGAAGGCAAAGATGTCTTCAAACATGCCGTTGGAATGATTACTGACGTGGTTTATGATGCTTTTGATGCAACAGGTTTAAGCGCCGATGACTTGGACTGGTTTGTTCCTCATCAAGCCAATGAGCGCATTATTGATGCAAGTGCCCGAAAATTAGGGATTCCAGCCGATAAAATCGTAAAAACCGTTTCTAAACATGGCAATACGTCTGCGGCCTCAATTCCTATGGCTCTCTATGAAGGCGTGCAAGATGGGCGTATTCAGCGTGGTGATACGGTGATGTTTGAGGCTATGGGGGGTGGTTTTACTTGGGGCTCCGTTTTGCTCAATTGGTAAAATGATAGATTTCTATAGCCTTATCTTGTTGACCTTGTTCAATAAAATTGCTTCAGTATTTGTGTGATTAGGCAGGCAGGCATAAAATGGGGTCACAACCATGGGTGGTAAAACTATAACACGGGCAGATCTTTGCGAGAGTGTTTATCGTAAAGTTGGACTTTCACGTAGCGAATCAGCAGAACTTGTGGAATCTTTTCTTCATGAAATATCAGAGAGTCTCGTCAAGGGTGATTCTGTGAAATTATCTTCTTTTGGGTCTTTTATGGTTCGTTCTAAAAATGAGCGCATCGGACGAAACCCTAAGACGGGCGAAGAGGTTCCTATTTCACCACGACGCGTATTGGTTTTTAAACCAAGCAATGTGATTAAAGATAAAATTAACAAGTAATAGCCGGCGCATTCTCTCAATGAACCGTCTTTTATAGGAGAGTTCATTTTGAAAAAAGCACCTGAGGCTTTTCGGACAATAAGTGAAGTTGCAGAAGAATTAAATCTTCCGCAGCACGTTCTGCGTTTTTGGGAAACGCGATTTTCTCAAATTAAGCCAATGAAACGCGGCGGTGGCAGGCGGTATTATCGCCCCGGTGACATAAGCCTTTTGCGGGGTATACAGCATCTCCTGTATGGAGAAGGGTATACGATCAAAGGCGTTCAACGCATTTTGAAAGAACAGGGTGTTCAGTTTATCACAGAGGGTGTTGAGGGAGCAGGCGCGGTGAAAATATCACCGACTGCGCCAGTAGAAGCAGCACCACAAACCGATCCCGCACCTGCTGCTACGGTTAGCGCAGTGAGTAATACTGTTGCTGACAAAGAGAGTGCGATTGAGCCGATTGCTGGAATGAGTGTATCGCCAGCAACAACTAAAGAGACGATCGAAACACCTCCTGTCGCCAATTTGGTAGAAGATACGGCCAATATAGACAGCGGCCAACTTGCAAATACTGATAACAACCCTGCTGCTGCACTGGCTGCCAGTGACAGTGCGCCTTTTGCTGTGACCCATAATGTCCCAACCCATTTAGTTGATGCGATTACAACACAGCAGTCAGTTCTGGAAGCCGCGCCACTGTCTGACCAAGAGGCTGAAACGCCTGAAGAATGGCCATATGATGTTTTGCCCGAACCACATGAGCAAGAGAGTAACGGAACATCGCGTGCGCGAAGTCTTTTGAAGCGGGTTAAGTTTGGCTCGACACAAGCTGATAAAGAAGAAGTCGGGGAGGGTAATATCTTATCTCACAGCCATACGAATAGACTTCAGGAAACATTGGTCGATCTTTTGGAATGCAAGCGGTTGCTCGATCAAATCCGTTAGTTCTTGTTTTATGTGATGATGGTCGGAGTGGCGGGACTTGAACCCACGACCTTTCGTCCCCCAGACGAACGCGCTACCAGGCTGCGCCACACTCCGAACTTATCAGTGGTTTTAACCTGCTACTATAAGTATTTGCAAGATAAGAAAAACGGCCCAAGCAGGCTTTAATGAGTCTTTTGGTGCTCCATTTTACGACTCTGTAAAATGGTATAGGCAGCAATCATACCCCAAGCTATCCCATAGATGAGGTAGAGGTGGCGCCAACGATCAATATCAACGACGAGGCCAACGATGGCGTGGCCGAAAATGACGACATAACAGCACTGGAAATATCCTTGCCATGGCGTGGTTTTGAATAGGTGCTTGAAACCCACGAGAAGAGTGGACAGCACCAGTGCTAAATAGGAAATGCCACCAAGCCAGCCATATACAAGGAAGGCTTTGATATAGACGTTGTGCGTGTCTTCGCCAAATGCCTCGCGAGATTTACCAAAGCCATAACCAAGCGGTCCTTCCATGATCCATTGCAGAGCAAAGCCATAGCGTGCGAAGCGACCAAAGCGGGCGCTGTCATAACTTTGCACAAGCCGTGCGCGTTCTTCGAAGAGTGAGGAGATGGCATCTACTGATAGAGCAATTAGAAAAAATACAACCATGAGCGCACCCATAAAGATGGATGCCAGTATAATTTTACTGCGTAGACGTTGATCAGGAGCGGTGATGAATAAGATCATGGTCATCATAACGCATGCAACTAATGTCAGCCCCCACGCGGCGCGTGAGAAGGCGAGAAAGATGGCTGACATGATAATCAAAAGACCTATAATGTTTCCTAAGCTTTTTCCTGTTGAGTTGACCAATATGTTTCTCAGGAGAAAAACAGCGGGCAAAACGAGGAAAGGGCCAAAGACATTTGGATCTTGGAAGGGGCCGCGCGCGCGACCACCAAATAGATAGCTTTCCGAGTTTGGCAATAGGTGGAAATAGGCCAAAATACCAATCAAAGAGCCGATAATAGCCGTGAAGCAATAGGCTTTGAAAATAATGCGTAATCTTTCTTGCGGATTGTTTGCAACCACGGCAGCAAAGAATATGGAAGTTGTTACAAGGAAGCCGGTGACGATAATGTAAAAGAACCCAGCAGCGATATCCGCCTTTTGTGTGACCGCAATCGCCCCACCGCAAATAAAGCACAGCATTAAGAAGGTGAGGGGCAGGAAGGCGCGGTGTAATGTCAGACCAAAGGCAAACCAGATAATCAGAAGCGGTACCAGTAATAGCTCATAGGGAGCTGGCTCGAAAAACACAAAACCACCTAGAAAAACAATCAAGCCCAGCGCTGAGTTGCCGAGGCTTCTGGTCGAAAGTATCCACTTTTTGGCGGGCTGTTCGACTGGATGATGTATGTCTTGGGCGATACTCACGTTATTTTCCGTCTACAAACTTGTGACTTAATAGGCATTTTTTGTGTTCAAAAGTTTGAACGGTGTCATCGCCAAAATGTAGAAATCAAAGGCGAGGGACCAGTTTTCTATGTAATAAAGGTCATAATCTGTCCGTTTTTTGATTTTTGTAACATCATCAACTTCGCCACGCCAGCCGTTGATTTGTGCCCAGCCAGTCACGCCGGGTTTGACACGGTGGCGCGCATAATATCCATCAACCACATCATTCCACTTCTCATTGTCTATATGAGCGGATACGGCGTGAGGGCGGGGGCCAACGAGGGATAACTCGCCCTTGAGGACATTCCAAAGTTGAGGCAGTTCATCAATTGATGTTTTACGAATGAAGGCGCCGACTTTTGTCACGCGTGGGTCGTCTTTCGTAACAACGACTTTTGCTTCTTGGTCGCATTTATCGGTGTACATGGAACGAAATTTCCAAACGTCGATGACTTCATTGTTAAAGCCATGTCGTTTTTGACGGAAGAAAACCGGTCCTTTGCTGTCGCGTTTAATGGCAATTGCCGTCACCAGCATGAGGGGTGATAAAATAACCAACAATATGGCTGACAATACAAAGTCGAATATCTGTTTTCTGATTGAACGCCAGCCGGTGATTGGACGCTCGGTTAAATTTACAAATGCCATTGAGCCAATGTAGGAATATTTGCGTGCCTTGAAGGCGAGCTTATTGCTGTGGGCTGAAAGATGAATATCAAGCGGTAAGACCCATAGTTTTTTCAGCATTTCACGCACTCGGCCACCAGCGGTGAGGGGGAGAGCAACAATGAGCATGTCGAGACGCGTATCGCGGGCAAATTCTACAAGTTCTGGGATGGTCCCAAGTTTTGGATAGCCTGCAATGAGTTCTGGTGATCGCGTGTTACCACGGTCATCAAAGATGCCGCAGATACGGATATCGTTGTTTGGTTGGCGTTCAAGGTTGAGGATAAGCTCTTCAGCTTCCTTGCCACCCCCAACAATAATTGCACGGCGCTCCAATATGCCATCTTTGGTCCAAAGATTGATTATGGATGATAAGAATACTCGTAAAATTGCAATGGTAGTCAAGCTGGTAAAAAACCACGGTGTCATCCAAGTTGGTTGAAATAAATCAATTTGAAAAAACAATCTTGGGATCAGAATGAAAAAACTGAAACTCATGAGCAAAGCGCATGTGAAACGCAGCAATTGCTGAGCTATATCGCGCATGATAAATAATTTATAAAGATGCAATGCCTGTGTCAGAATAATGAACATCCCGACAATAGAGAAAATCACGGCAAACGATCTGAAAGTGATGCTTTGTGTGTCGGCAGTAAATACAAACAAGCATAAAACGCCGATGATCAACATCAGGAATATTTCAGATAAGCAAATGACGTTGCTGATCAGTGATGGTGATATTGTTTTTTCTGCAAGTATTTTCGCTACTTCTTTGCGATCCATTGTCGCGGGGTCAACGAACATTTCGTGTGGACGTGTGGAACGGCCGCTTTCATCGCGAGGCGTCCATTTCCGTTCACCATCTCCTGTATTGACTGCTTGCGCGTCAATATCATTAGATTCCTCATGTATCCCCATAACTCAAAACTCACCACGTTACATTTATTCTCTCAATAAGATAACGTAATTTCATAAAGAAATAGTATGAGGGTATATGGGATTTGTATTATTTGTTTAGGGAAGCGCTAACCTTAATTGAGGCCATAAAAAAGCCCGCACATTGTCGTGCGGGCTTTTTATTTCGATGCGGGTACTCCAGGCTTTTATCCCGCAACTCGGAGCGGCTCACTCTTTAGGGTTTGTGCCGCAATTTCTATATATTTACGATTTAGAAAAGCCTTTCCTTAATCGTCAAGGTATCTCCGGGACGAATAGGAGTGTTCAAATCAACTTTGGCATGTTGGATCTCGCCATTAATTTGACGGGTAATTACGGCTACTTGTTTGTTGGCTCTAGCCGAGAAACCACCAGCGATTGCAATCGCTGTTTGAACGGTTAATCCATTCACATATTCATATTGACCAGCATTATTGATTTCACCGTGGATGAAAAATGGGCGGAAGGTTTGTACTTCTATGGCAACGTCTGGATCCCGCACGAACCCTTTCTTTAAACGTGCTGCAATGTCACTCGACAACTGCTTGGTCGTGCGACCGCGCGCCGCCACTGACCCGATAAGAGGGAGTGTCACAAAACCGGCTTGATCGACAGTATAATTGGTCGAAAGGTTGGCTTGTTCAAAAACAGTCACCCTTAATTCATCTCCGCTATCGAGTTGATATGGCTGAGTTAGAATTTTAAAAGATGCGTCTTGTGGAACTTTATGACTAGCGCAGCCCGTTAAGATAATGGCTAAGATCATAAGGACTGAAGCATAGATGATACGCATGGACTTGACCGTAAATATTACAACTACCCTGTTATGAACAATCATAGTTAATCGAAAGTAAAACTAATGTAGTTTCTGCGTAATTTTATATTAACAAAGTATAAATGTCGCGGTGCCCTAAATCAGGCCTAATATATAAAAATTAACCAAACAGTTACCATAATTGTGATGAATAGTAGTGATGCTATGAAATGGAATGGTGGCGATGAGTCTATATACTGAAAACCAAAACCAAGACACAGAAATTGATGTCGGATCGCTCATGCTTGTTTTGTGGCGCAAGAAAGGGTGGATTATTTTTTGGACGCTTGTTGGTCTAGTCTTAGCTATTGCCTTTCTTTTTGTTGTTGATCCCGTATTTAAAACTGATGCGCGCCTTTTGATTGAGAAGCGTGAGACGGTTTTCACACGCCCTAATGATGAGCAAAATATTGCAGCAAGCCAGGACTTCGATGTTTTGACAGTGGCAAGCCAGGTTGAAGTATTGCAGTCACGTAGTATTTTGGGTGAAGTGGCAAAGAAGCTGAAACTTGATGAGAATCCTGAATTTAATTCATTGCTAAACGGTGGCGAAAATCCGATTTCTAGTTTTCTGTCTTTATTAGGTCTTGGATCAGATAGTTTGAATGACACGCGCGAGAGGCGCGTTCTGTCGAAGCTCGCGGATAAGCTTTCTGTTTATCCCGTAGGGGATTCTCGTGTCGTCTCTGTTGAGGTCATAACACAAGATCCTGTTCTATCGGCTGATATAGCCAATGCTATTTCCACCGAATATATTCAAACACAGCGTCTCGATGGTGGTAACCGTGCAAAAGATGCGTCGCAGTTTTTGGAAAAAGAGATTGATGATCTGCGGGCGAAGGTTTCAGTCGCTGAGCAGGAAGTTGAAGAGTTTCGTTCTAGTGCCGATTTGATTGGTGCCGATGATGATTCTACTATTACAAAACAACAGTTGAGCGAGACGTTGACTCTAATGAGTGATGTGAGTGCGCAACGGGCAGAAGCAGAGGCGAAATCCGATCAAATCCGCCGCCTTATTCGTTCAGGTGCGGCATTGGATATATCTTCTGATGTTCAAGGCTCGCCGCTTATTCAGCGATTGCGTGAGCAACAAGTTACCTTGAGGGCGCGGATTGTTGACCTTCAAACATCATTGCTACCAAGTCACCCTCAGGTGCAAGCTGCTCGTTCGCAGCTAAGTGACCTTGAGAGAGAGATTGCTAGTCAGGCTTTGCTGATCGCACGTGCTTTGGAAGGAGACGCAGAGGTTGCGAAAGTCCGCCAACAGGAACTTGAGGAAGAAGTCGCTCGTTTGAAGGTCGCTACAGGCCGCGCCAATGAGCAAGAGATTAAGCTGCGTGCTTTAGAGCGTGATGCTCGCTCACAGCGTGAATTGCTCGAGACATATTTGAATAGATTTCGTGAGTCTACTGCTCGTCAAAACTCAGACCTTTTGCCGGTTAATGCTCGTGTAATTTCTAAAGCAAGTGTTCCAGTTAAAACGCATTTTCCAAAAACTGTTCCAACTCTTGCGGTTGCGGGATTTGCGGGTGGGTTCCTTGCAAGTTTGTTTGTTTTGATGGGCGAATTGTTGTCTGGTCGTGGTATTACTGCTGGCACCAATAGACCTTATCGCGATGAAGAGCGTATTGATCATGAAATACTAGCTGACGCTGATAAAAAAGACGCCAATAATAAATCATATGGTGATGATGATCATGCTAATAACGCGCCTTTAGCTGCGACCTTATCGGAGCGCGCTTCGCGCCACCAAGCTTCTCAAGGTGTTGCTGATGAACCTGCAGCAATGATTGCATCAGAGACTCAAATTGAAACGCAATCTGATCTTGATGTTCCAATTGCTCAAGAAACCCACAGTGCGCCTGAAATGAGTTCTTCTGAGAGGATAGCTAGCCGGTTAAAGCATAGCAATAAAGTTGATCTCGCTTCTGACACTCCTGAAGCAATGTCTTTGAGTGAAGACCAGAGTGAAACATCTGTTGAACCAACTCATTTGACAATGAAAACAGCACACAAGTCTAAAGAAACAGATCTATATAATTTTGAGGATGCAATTTCAGCTATTGATCGTTATCAGCTTGAACAAATTGTGGTTTTGCCAGTTTTCAATGAGTTTAGCTGTGCAGATATGGCTCTTGAGCTTGCCCGTTCAATAGGAAAGCAGGACAAGAGAGTCGTTTTTGTTGATACCACGAATGTAGATTTTGATGATGAACCACCCTTGGCAGGTATTACCGATGTTATGGCAGGGCAGGTGCCACTGAATGAGGTTGTTTTTTCCGATCCAGCGTCTTCTGTTGACTTGATCGCTAAGGGAACAATGGAGCTTGATTCTGACGACTTAAATTTACAGCATCTTGAAGATATTTTGGATGTTTTATTGCAAAATTACGATGTCACCGTTTTGCACATGGAAGAGGGAATATCTTCGGCTTATTTCGAAGATATGAAGAACCGTTCTGATATGTTGTTATTTGCCGTTGGCGTGCCGCTTTCGCGCCGTCATATTGCTGATTTGCTCAGTGAGCAAATAGGTGATGTACCTGCACATTCAATGTTCGTCTATTTTGACGATAAAGATATTGTTAGTGCTGCCTAAGGGGCAGACTTTTCTTTGAATATTTTTGCACTATGTTTGATGTATGAATACTTCAGATCAAACGACTGTTTATTTTGACGGTTCCTGTCCGCTTTGCGTACGGGAGATTGCTATTTATAAAAATAGTAAGTCGACAGATGTGGCTTTTATTGATGTGTCTACTGTTGACTATGCAGATGATGATCTCGATCAATCAAGAGCAATGGCACGCTTCCACGTTCGTCAAGCTGACGGTACGTTGATTGACGGTGGTGAGGCTTTTATTGCGCTTTGGGAAAAAACACCCGGATTTAAATGGTTGGCTTGGTTATTTAAACCGCCATTTATGGTCAAAATTGCCAATGTTGGATACGATAAGTTTTTGACAATACGACCAGCTATTCAGTGGCTATTTGGAAAGCGTAAGCATGATGGAATTAAATGACGCTTGATTTGTCTTCCTTTGGGCGTGAATTAAATGTGGTCGTTTTTGGCGCAAGCGGTGGAATTGGTACGTCAATCGTTCAGCTGTTTGCGGACTGTGAGAACGTCACAAATATCACGGCATTTTCTCGCTCTCAGCCTCAAACAATAATTGATGATGTCATATATGAAAGCTTCGACCTTCTCGATGAGGATAGTATCGAACGCGCGGCGGATATCGTTAGTGATCCTGTCAATATTGTATTTATCGCAACAGGGCTTTTGCATGACACCGCAGATAATGGCGCTTTAATAAAACCTGAAAAAAGTTGGCGGGCTTTTGATCCACAAGCAGCACAATTGATTTATCGCATCAACGCAATTGGCCCGATGCTCATTGCTAAGCATTTTTTACACAAGCTTGCGGGTGATAAGAAAAGCGCCTTTGCGGTGATCTCTGCGCGCGTTGGCTCTATCACAGATAATAAAATAGGGGGCTGGTATTCATATCGCTCGTCAAAAGCAGCCCTTAATCAAATGATCCGCACCGCTTCCATTGAACTGAAAAGAAAGAAACCGCAAGCGCTTTGTGTTAGCCTTCATCCCGGCACGGTCAACACAGGATTATCAAAGCCATTTCAAGGGAATGTGCCCAATGGCAAATTGTTTGAGCCGCAAAAATCCGCGCTTTCCATGCTTAATGTTTTGAATGGATTAGAGGCAGAAAGCAGTGGCCATCAATTCGCTTGGGATGGCCATTTGATTGCTCCATAAGTTGTTCTTGTTTTGGGTTGCTATAAAATATTGGCGCTTAGCTGACTAAATTTAAGATTAATATGATGATCTTTTTGCAATGGGTTACAACTTGATCTATTAATTGAAGATAAGTAGGTCAGTATTGCTGACTAAAAATATTTTAATTTTCAAATTGCTATACTGCTTTGAGAGTGAGTTTTTGTGAAACACGAACTTGTAAATGCTGATGTTACATTAGACGATAAATATGCAGCTGAATCTGGCCAGGTTTTCATGAGCGGCTTGCAGGCGCTTACTCGGCTACCTATGACGCAAATTAAACGTGATCGAGCTGCAGGTTTGAAAACCGCTGGGTTTATTTCTGGCTATCGTGGGTCACCACTTGGGGCTTATGATCAGCAATTGGTGCAGGCCTCGAGCTGGCTTAAAAAGGCTGACATAAAGTTTCAACCCGGTGTGAATGAAGAATTGGCTGCGGCTGCTATTTGGGGCACGCAGCAGTTGCATTTGTCGGCTGGCGCTAAGCGTGATGGCGTTTTTGGTATCTGGTATGGCAAAGGGCCAGGCGTTGACCGCTGTGGTGATGTTTTTAAACATGCTAATGCGGCAGGTACTGCAAAGCATGGTGGTGTTTTGGCGTTGGCTGGTGATGATCATGGCGCTAAATCTTCGACATTGCCGCATCAATCAGACCATGCGTTTATGAACGCTATCATGCCGTTGCTATACCCTTCGACCACCAGCGAATTTCTTGAGCTTGGCCTCGCAGGGATTGCGATGTCTCGTTATTCTGGTTGCTGGTCTGCTATGAAAGTTCTTGCCGATACCGTTGAAACAACGGGCGTCATTGACCTTGCTGGCGAAAAGCGGATCTTTGTGAAGCCTGACGATTTTGAGATGCCTGAGGGCGGATTAAATATACGCTGGCCCGATGACCGTTGGTCGCAAGATAGCAGATTGCAAGAGTATAAAGCCAGCGCGGCTATTGCATGGGCGAGGGCGAATAAGCTTGATCGTGTGACCATGGACTCGAAGAAAGCGCGCCTTGGTATCATTGCATCGGGTAAATCCTACGAAGATGTGCGCCAAGCCTTACGTGAGTTGGAAATTGATGACGCAACGGCAGAACAGATTGGGCTGCGGGTTTATAAAGTCAGTATGCCGTGGCCACTAGAGCCTGAAGGTGTTCGACATTTCTCAGATGGTCTTGATACAATCTTGGTCGTGGAAGAGCGTCGTGAGATTATTGAAAATCAGATAAAGCAACAACTTTTCAACTGGCGGGCAGATGTACGCCCTCGTATTATCGGTAAACTTGATGAGAAGGATAAGCCGGTACTGCCACTGGATCAGGTGCTGAGCATTGGCAATATTGCCCGTGCCATTTGCGACCGGCTGATGGAATATGATCTGGATGATGATTTCAAAAATCACATTGAGCGCCGTCTCGATTGGTTTGAACACAGGCGTCTTATGCGCGAGAAGCATGTGCCTGCAGCGCAGCGCACGCCTTATTTTTGCGCTGGCTGCCCCCATAATACATCGACAAAAGTACCAGATGGTAGCCGTGCGCTTGCGGGGATCGGATGCCATTTCATGACCCTTTGGATGGATCGCAATACCGATACTTTTAGCCATATGGGGGGTGAGGGTGTTGCGTGGACGGGGACTGCTCCCTTCACTGAGGAAAATCATGTTTTCGCTAATTTGGGCGATGGAACATATTTTCATTCGGGCTCTCTTGCTATCCGTCAAGCGGTCGCCAGTGGCGCTAATATTACATATAAACTGCTTTATAATGATGCGGTTGCTATGACCGGTGGTCAGTCAGTTGATGGCAATCTGTCGCCTGAAAAAATTACACATCTAATGTACCAAGAGGGCGTCAAAAAAATCTACCTCATCACGGATGAGCCTGAGCGTTATAAGAAAGGTGATTTAGCACCTGATGTTATCATTGGGCATCGAGATACGCTGGATGCTGCGATGAAGGATTTAAGCGGTGTTTCTGGTTGTACGGTGATTGTTTACGATCAAACCTGTGCTGCTGAAAAACGCCGCCGCAGAAAGCGCGGGCTTATGCAAGACCCCGCACGGCGCGTTTTCATCAACCAAGCTGTTTGTGAGGGGTGTGGCGATTGTTCGACCCAGTCCAATTGTGTGGCAATAGAGCCATTGGAAACGGCCTTTGGGCGCAAGCGAAAAATTAATCAATCTGTCTGTAATAAAGATTTCTCTTGCTTAAATGGCTTTTGCCCTTCGTTTGTAACCGTTGAGGGTGGCGAGCTGAAAAAACAGCAAGCTATTTCCAATGTCGATTTTTCATTTGTTCCTGAGGTTAAAAAATCACCAGTACTGAATAAACCCTATAATATTGCCGTGACAGGTGTTGGCGGTACGGGTGTTTTGACTGTCGGTGCGATCTTGGGGATGGCGGCGCACCTTGATGGTAAAGCATCAAATGTCTTGGACATAGCTGGTCTCGCTCAAAAGGGCGGTGCAGTTGTCAGTCATATCAGGCTTGCAGAGTCGCCAGACGAGATTAGGGCTGCGCGATTAACAACTGGCTCTGCTGATTTGTTGATTGCGGCCGATAATGTCGTTGCCGGTACATTGGATGGTGTGGTGCTTTGTGAGAAAGACGTCACGTCAGGTATCATCAATACGCATATGACGCCAACACAAGAGTTTGTTCGTGATCGCGATTTTGATTTTCGCGAATGGGAGGTGATGGAGAAAATACGCGATGCCGTTGGTGCTCGTATTTCTACACATAACTTTACCCAAATTGCTGAAGCTGCTTGTGGCGATCTTATTGCGACTAATATCTTGATGCTCGGTTATGCGTATCAACAAGGTCAATTGCCGCTCAGTTTAGCTGCGATTGAACGGGCTATCGAATTGAATGGTGTTGCTGTCGATGCCAATAAGACAGCGCTTCAGTGGGGGCGTCTTCTTGCGCATGATACGGAGAAATTGAAAATTTTGCTGAGCAAAATGCTGCCGCAAGAAGTGGTCATACCAGAAACGCTAGATGAGATAATCGAGCACCGTGCCCAGCATTTGGCCGATTATCAAAACAGCACTTTGGCAAAACGGTATCGCACCTTTATTGCTAAGGTGCGTGATGGAGCACTCAATGCAGGGGTGAGTGATAAGCTCACGGTCACTGTCGCTAAAAACTACGCTAAGCTATTGTCATATAAAGATGAATACGAAGTCGCACGCCTTTACACAACGCCAGAATTTACCAGCCAGATTGAAGAGACTTTTGCTCAAGGAGGAAAATTGAATTTTCACTTTGCGCCACCAATTTTCAATAAAATAGATAAAAACACAGGCCGTCCCACCAAAAAAGCTTACGGTCCGTCGATGTTGAGATGGTTGAAAATTATAAAACGATTCAAAGGGCTGCGGGGTACTTTCTTGGACCCATTTGGATATTCAGAAGAGCGCAAATTGGAAAGGCATCTTATTCGTGACTATGAAAAGACGATTAAAACCCTGCTCGTTAATATCCGTCGTGCGAATGAGATGATTGGTGTTGAGATTGCTGATTTACCTGATCAGATTCGCGGTTTTGGCCCTGTGAAAGAAAAAGCAGCCTACGAATCGCTGGCACGCGGGAAGCTCCTGTTGGAGCAGCTTAAAAACCCTGCCATTAAAAATTCAAAACCACGTGAATCAGTTAAAAATTCAAAAACTCGTGAGCCAGCCATCTAAAGCGCTATTATTATACTAAATTTTCAAATGATTATTGAAACATCAGTTGACGATAATCATTCTTTGGTCAAAACTCTCTATTAAGAATGATGATTGTATGTGAGCTATTGATTTTGTTTTGTGATTAATCAATTTTGTCTATTTGATAATAGATTGTTTGCACGCATTTAAATCAAATATTGGATTAATGAAGGAGGGCAGAAATGAAGTTTTTGAAGACGACAGCAGCGATAGCAGCACTACTGTTAAGCGGGCTTACAGCACAAGCCGCGCAGGATCCGCAACGGGTCACTGTAACAGGCGAAATAATGGATACATGGTGTTATTATTCCGGTGTCATGGGTAGTCCTGAATCAACCACTGGTTCTGCACACCACACCTGCGCTGTATGGTGCGCGGCTGGTGGCATACCGGTTGGTCTTCTAACGGAAGAGGGCGAGGTTTATCTTGTTCTTGAAGTTGAAGGTGCAGGTACTGCAGATGGCTCAGAAACAGTTCTTGATATCCAAAGTGATGTCATCACAGCAGATGCTTTGTTGTATGAGCGTGATGGATTTAAATACCTTGTTGTTGAAAAGGTTGTTTCAAACGCAGGCATTACTAATCTATCGCATGACGAGTTTGGTGTTATTCCAGGCTTTGCCATTCCTAAATCAGCACGTGGAGGTTAATTATGAAAAAGTATCTTTTGGCCCTTGCGGTCGCTTCACTTCCATTTCATGCCCCCGTTACTGTGATGGCCGATGATGGTGCTAGCCAAGCAAAGTCTTGGAAATTAACCGGTGAAGAAAAAGCACGGTTTTCAGCTAAAGTTGTTGATGTGCTTTGTGAAGTCGCAGGTAAATGCGCTGATAATTGCGGTGCTGGTAGTTACCAAATAGGCTTGCTTACCACTGACGGTAAACTTATCCCGATTAATAAAAATGGCCAGGGTTCGTTTAATGGTGGCGTTGACGATTTGCTCCCTTTTTGTGGGAAAAATGTTGAAGTTGACGGTCTTTTGGTCGGTGAGAATGTTCCCTCAAAATATTATCAGGTTCAATTGATTAAACCTGAAGGTGGCGAGTGGGCAAAAGCTAATCTCCACACCAAAAAGTGGAAAGAAAAATATCCTGATGCTGGTGGCAAGGGTCCATGGTTCCGTCGTGATCCACGTGTCTTGTCTCAACTTGAAAAAGATGGCTATCTAGGGCTTGGCGCTGACGCTGATAAAGCGTTTATTAAAGAAAACTACTAAGCTGTATGAAACCTAAAGGAATCGTTCTTTGAGATCACTTCTTCTAGGGGGCGTTATGATTGGACTTGCCGCGCTGAGCTTCAGCGCGGTTATTTCGCTTGATCCGAGTGAAAACCTTACTGTTGCACAATCCAAATCACTTGAAACTGTGGCCGTGGTTGAGCCTGAAGAGCAATCAGTGGAATCTAAGCCTGCCAATGTGGAATCCAGTGTGGAATCACAATTGGCCAAGGTTGACTCTCAATTGCCACAAGGTTTTTCACCCTTTGGTGAAAATATTGGTGGTACTTTCGATCTGATCGATCACTTTGGTGATCCAAAGCAGCTTGAAGATTATCGCGGCAAGCATGTGATGATATTCTTTGGCTATGCCAATTGCCTTGCAATTTGTTCTGCGGCTTTGCCTCTCATGGCAGATACGATTGATCTATTGGGGGATGTGGGTAAAGAAAAACTGGTGCCACTAATGATTACGGTGGACCCTAAAAACGATACACCGAGCTTCATGCGCGAAAAGCTGGCCGAATATCATGCCTCACTTATTGGTATGACTGGCTCTGATGGCGCGCTTGCGGATGTTCGTAAAAAGTTTCAGGTGCGCACAGAATATGTGGGTGAAGATATTGATGGTAATGCGATTTATAATCACGGCAGCTTCATCTATCTTTTGGGGCCGGATGGAAAATTCCAAACCTTGGTTCCGCCCATTCTTGGTCCGCCTCAAATGGCTGAAATTATCAATAAATACCTGACAAAAACGGATGGTTGATCCGGCTTTGATGTGAGCTTACTGCTCGTTTAAAGCAGCGCAGCTTATGCATAAAGTGGCCATAGGATCGATTTGTAGGCGTTTATCAGCAATATCCTCTCCGCATTCTAGACAATAGCCATATTCATCGTCGTCAATTCTGCGAAATGCAGCCTCGATACGCACGAGGTCATAGTGACGGCGGCGTTGTTGTTCTTGGGCCATGGCTTGTCCCTGCATAGCGTCCATGCGAGAAAGGCGTCCAACAGACTGCTGATCGAGCTCAATCGGTTTGCTATCTTGCTCGGAGATTTTTTGTAAATCCATCAGCTCTTTCTGCTTTTGTTCAAGCTGCTTGCGTGCTGTTTTCAAGTCGGCAGCCATTTTATTGGTTCCTTATTTATGTCTCGCCCTTTAAAAGGGTGACTTAATCATTGTGACACCTAGGAAACGCACATGTCTACTCAAACCCAAATCCGCCGTCGCGCTGCAATTGATATCTCAAAGATGAAAGGCAATAAGAAGATTGTCTCTTTGACTGCTTATCATGCCCACACTGCGACGATTATCGATCCTCATGTTGATTTTATTCTGGTTGGGGATTCGCTTGGTATGGTGATGCATGGGCTGGAGACAACCATTCCTGTGACCGTGGATATGATGATCCTGCAGGGTCACGCGGTGATGCGCGGCTCAAAACATGCATTGATTGTGGTTGATATGCCGTTTGGCTCTTATGAAGAAAGCCCTCAAGTTGCCTTTCGAAATGCGGCACGTATCATGAAAGAGACTGGATGCGGAGCCATTAAGCTTGAGGGCGGGGCATTGATGGCTGATACCATCCGCTTTCTGGTCGATCGCGGTATTCCGGTCATGGCGCATGTGGGCTTAACCCCTCAAAGTTTCAATACAATGGGCGGTTTTAAGGTGCAGGGCCGTGAGGAAGATGAATGGGCGCTGCTTGAGGCCGATGCGAAAGCTGTCGCGGATGCAGGTGCTTTTTCAGTTGTGGTTGAAGGAGTTGCGGCGCCGCTTGCAAAACGGATGACAAACGCGGTTGATATTCCTACAATAGGCATTGGGGCATCATCTGATTGTGATGGCCAGATACTGGTGCTTGAGGATATGCTGGGTCTTTCTGACTGGGTGCCTAAATTTGTGAAGAAATTCGGCTCATTGCGCGAGCATATTGAGGAAAGCGTGTCTTCTTTCGCGGATGCTGTGCGGGATGAAAGTTTTCCTGCCGAAGAGCACACATATGCGATGAAACAAGACAAGAGCAATAAAGGCTCATAAAATAGAAGCTGCGTTTGCTTTTTGAGTGCACAATGAATAGTGTCGCGCAGCATTTTAGATAACAGACCGACTAGGTGAAGCAATGAGTGATTTTTTTCGTGAAGTGGACGAAGAACTGCGCAACGACCGGATGCACAACATCTGGAAGAATTATGGCAAGTTGTTTATTGGCGGTATTGTGCTGGTCGTTTTGGCTACAGCGGCATATCGCTATTATATTTACTGGGTTGATAGCCAAGCTGGGATATCCGGCGATAAATATCTTCAAGCCCTGCAATTGATAGAAGATGGTGATCGCGATGGTGGTCAGAAGCTTTTGTCAGAGCTAGAAGCGGATGGCTTTGGTGGTTATCCTATTTTGGCTAGGTTTAAGGCGGCCGCAGCTGTTTTGGGGGGCGGTGACAAGCCGACTGCCATCAAGGCGTTCGATGCTCTGGCTGATGAGGGTTCAATACCAGAAGAATTGCGTGATTATGCGCGGTTGCAAGCAGCCATTGCGACTGTTGATATTGGATCTTATGATGATGTCAAAAAGCGCACAGAAACATTGCTTGGTGATGACAATCCGTGGCGCCATTTGGCCCGTGAAGCTTTGGCACTTTCTGCATGGAAAGGTGGGCGTGTGGATGAGGCAGCCAAATGGGTATATGAGTTGAAGCGTGCGGTTGATATTCCACAAGGCTTGCGCCAGCGTGTGCAATTGCTTGAAGAATTGGTTGTCGGCGCAGGTGGTAAGATTCAAGCTGCAGGTTAAGCGGACGCATTTTGCGTCGCTATTCAGGATTTAACAATGTCATTCAGTATTGCGATTGTCGGTAGACCCAATGTGGGTAAATCTACCCTTTTCAATCGTCTAGTTGGGCGAAAACTTGCGCTTGTGGATGACACGCCTGGTGTTACCCGTGATCGGCGCGAGGGTGAGGGAACTCTTGGCGATTTAGTTTTCACCATCATTGATACAGCCGGACTTGAAGATGCGGCTGAGGATAGCCTTGAAGCCCGTATGAGGCTGCAGACTGAGGCCGCGATTGAAGAGGCGGATGTGTGTTTGTTTATGATTGATGTGCGCGCAGGTGTGACACCGGTGGATGAACATTTTGCGCAACTTCTGCGTCGCTCGTCAAAGCCCGTTATCATTCTTGCCAATAAATCAGAAGGCCGCGCAGAGCTTGGGGCTTATGAAGCCTTTTCTCTCGGCTATGGTGACCCTGTTGCTATTTCGGCAGAACACGGAGAAGGTCTTGGTTCACTCTATGATGCGTTACAGCCTTTTTCTGATGCAGCGCAGCTTGTGGTCGATGAAGAAGAAGACTTCGATGATCCAAATAAGCCACTTAAAATTGCCGTCATCGGGCGACCTAATGCTGGTAAATCAACCCTCATCAACACACTTTTGGGCAAAGAGCGCCTTTTAACCGGTCCGGAAGCGGGCATTACGCGCGATTCCATTTCGATCGACTGGGAATGGAACGACCGGCGCATTAAGCTTTTTGATACAGCCGGCATTCGTAAAAAAGCCAAGGTGAATGAGAAGCTTGAAAAACTCTCAGTCGCAGATGGTTTGCGCGCTATTCGCTTTGCCGAGGTGGTGGTTGTTACCTTTGATGCGACCATTCCTTTTGAAAAGCAGGATTTGCAGCTTGCCGATCTTGTGGTGCGGGAAGGACGCTCGCTGGTGATTGCCTTGAATAAATGGGACCTGATTGAAGACCGGCAGGAAACAATGGAAATGCTGCGCGAGAAATGTGAGCGGCTTTTGCCACAGGTGCGCGGTGTGTCGATGATCCCTATATCCGGTATCACAGGTCATAATCTGGAAAAACTCTTGAAAGCCGTGGTCGCAACCTATGATGTTTGGAATACTCGCCTTTCTACGTCACAGCTGAATCGTTGGTTTGATGATATTACCCAATATCACCCACCGCCTGCGGTTGCTGGCAGGCGCTTGAAGCTTCGGTATATAACACAAGCCAAATCGCGACCGCCGACCTTTGTGATTTTTTGTACTCGTGCGGATGCCTTTCCAGAATCCTATAAGCGTTATTTGCTGAATGCTATCCGCGAAGATTTTAAATTGCCCGGTATTCCTTTGCGGCTGATCTTGCGTGAAGGCGATAATCCTTACGCAGATCGCAAATAACCCCGTAATAAATCGATTTTGCGCAAAATCATTTTGCAATGCCATCTACGACAATGGTCTATTGTGATTATGGCGTCACGCCTTTAGTCAGGATAGTCTGTTGTGTTCGGGGAGGGCATTTTAATGCGTGATATTTTGAGCGAATTGGAAGAACGTCGCGAGACTGCACTGTTAGGTGGTGGCGAAAAACGCATTGCCAGACAACATGAGCGCGGCAAGCTGACTGCCCGCGAGCGTATTGATCTTTTGCTCGATGAAGGCTCTTTCGAAGAATTTGGCATGTTTGTGCAGCACCGCTCTGCGGATTTTGGCATGGAGAATAAAAAAATTCCCGGAGATGGCGTTGTCACCGGTTGGGGTACGGTCAATGGCCGTAAGATTTTTGTTTTTGCCAAGGATTTTACCGTTTTCGGTGGATCGCTCTCTGAGGCCCACGCAGAGAAAATATGTAAACTGCAAGATATGGCGCTGCGCAACCGTGCGCCGATTATTGGATTGATGGATGCGGGTGGCGCGCGCATACAAGAAGGCGTTGCAGCCCTTGGCGGCTATGCTGAAGTGTTTCAGCGCAATGTGCTGGCATCAGGCGTGATACCGCAGATATCGCTTATCATGGGCCCTTGTGCTGGCGGTGATGTTTATTCGCCCGCAATGACTGATTTCATCTTCATGGTGCGTGATACGAGTTATATGTATGTGACCGGTCCTGATGTGGTCAAAACAGTGACCAATGAAACCGTCACCCACGAAGAGCTGGGTGGTGCATCTATTCATACGACAAAATCATCTATTTCGGATGGGGCGTTTGATAATGACGTTGACGCGCTGATTGAAATGCGGCGGTTGATTGATTTTCTCCCACTTTCAAACACAGATGAAGTACCACAACTTGATGTGGTCGACAGTCCCGACCGTCTTCATATGGCGCTCGATACATTGATCCCTGATAGCGCGAATAAGCCCTATGATATCAAAGAACTGATCTTGAAGGTGGTCGATGAAGAGGATTTCTTCGAAATACAAGAAAAATTCGCAGGCAATATCGTCACAGGTTTTGGTCGCATAGAGGGCAAGACCGTTGGTTTTGTTGCCAACCAGCCAATGGTGCTGGCCGGTGTGTTAGATAGTGATGCAAGCCGCAAGGCGGCGCGGTTTGTGCGCTTTTGCGATTGCTTTGGTATTCCTATCGTCACCTTCGTCGATGTGCCGGGCTTTTTGCCGGGCACCGCACAGGAATATGGCGGCTTGATCAAACATGGTGCGAAATTGCTGTTTGCCTATAGTGAGGCCACGGTTCCCAAGGTTACCGTTATCACACGCAAGGCCTTCGGCGGTGCTTATGACGTGATGGCATCGAAACATTTGCGCGGTGATATCAACTACGCTTGGCCATCGGCGCAGATTGCTGTGATGGGCGCGAAGGGTGCGGTTGAGATTATTCATCGTGAACATATTGCTGATGAAGACAAAATTGAGGAACTAACCGCTGAATATGAAGAGCGTTTCTTGTCTCCTTTTGTTGCGGCTGAGCGTGGTTATGTGGATGAGGTGATCTTTCCTCATTCAACCCGCAAGCGCATATCAAGAGCGCTCCAGATGCTGCGGGATAAAGACTTGCAGAATCCTTGGAAAAAACACGACAATATTCCGCTCTAAGAGTTTGTTTCCAAGCATTGAAACCAACGTCCAAAAATTAAGGAGGGTGTATCATGATTGTATCAACGACTAATAGTGTACCAAACCGCGAGACGGTTGAGATTATCGGCATTGTTGGCGGAGAAGCGGTTTTGGGCGCTAATCTGTTTCGCGACTTTTTTGCCAATATCCGCGATATCGTCGGTGGTCGAGCGGGCTCCTATCAAAAGGTGCTGAAAGACGCGCGCCAATTCGCGCTGGACGATATGATTACTGAGGCACATGAGCTTGGAGCCGATGCGGTCATTGGTGTTGATCTTGATTATGAAGTGATTGGCGAGAAGGGCTCCATCTTGATGGTGTCGGCGAATGGAACGGCGGTAAAACTGCGTTGAGGTCTTCTTTGGAAGGGATTGTAATGTTTAGCAAAATACTGATTGCAAACAGAGGTGAAATTGCCTGTCGTGTTATCAAAACGGCAACGGCAATGGGCATTAAAACTGTGGCGGTTTATTCTGAAGCTGATGCGCGGGCGCCACATGTTTTAATGGCTGACGAGGCGGTTTTAATTGGCCCATCTGTAGCCGCTGAATCCTATCTTGTGATTGAAAAAATCATTGATGCTTGCAAACAAACGGGTGCAGAGGCTGTTCATCCGGGGTATGGGTTTTTGTCGGAAAACCCGCTCTTTGCAAAGGCGCTGGCTGCTGAAAAAATTGCATTCATTGGCCCCAACGTCAAAGCCATCGAGGTGATGGGTGACAAGATTGAATCCAAGAAATTTGCCAATCAAGCTAAGGTCAGCACCGTGCCGGGGTATCTTGGTGAAATTGGTGATGCGGATGAAGCACTGAAAATAGCCAAAGAGATTGGTTTTCCAGTGATGATAAAGGCGTCTGCTGGCGGGGGCGGAAAAGGCATGCGCATTGCGCGTTCTGCTGGTGAGGTGAGTGAAGGATTTCAACTTGCCAAATCAGAAGCTAAATCATCCTTTGCTGATGATCGTGTTTTCATTGAGAAATATATCGAACAGCCGCGCCATATTGAAATTCAAGTGCTGGGCGATAAGCACGGCAATGTGATTTATCTGGGTGAGCGTGAATGTTCCATTCAGCGCCGTAACCAAAAGGTCATTGAAGAAGCGCCCTCAGCTTTTTTGAATGAAGAAACCCGCAAGGCTATGGGCGAACAATCGGTCTCCCTTGCAAAAGCCGTTGATTATGAAAGCGCGGGCACCGTTGAATTCATCGTCGATCAAGATCGTAATTTCTATTTTTTAGAAATGAATACCCGCTTGCAGGTGGAGCATCCAGTCACAGAATTGATCACCGGTGTTGATTTGGTCGAACATATGATCCGTGTGGCCTATGGCGAAACGCTGGCTATCAAGCAAGAGGACGTAACGCTTAAAGGCTGGGCGATTGAAAGCCGTATCTATGCCGAAGACCCTTTCCGCAACTTTCTTCCTTCTATCGGGCGCCTGAGCGCTTATCAGCCACCAGAAGAGGGTGAGGAGGATGGGATTGTCATTCGCAATGATACTGGTGTCACGGAGGGGTCTGAGATTTCGATGTTTTATGATCCGATGATCGCGAAACTTTGCACCCATGCCGAAACACGAAATGAAGCAACGCTTGCTATGAGTGCCGCGCTTGATCAATTCGTTGTGGAGGGTATTCAGCACAATGTGCCGTTCCTCTCAGCCTTGATGGCACATCCGCGATGGATGAGTGGTGATATTTCAACGGCCTTCATTGCTGAAGAATTTCCCGATGGCTTCAGCGGTGTTGCGGTTGATGACGTGACAACGGAGACTTTTATCGCTGCCACACTGGCAATCGGTCTGATTGAACGCACGCGCCGCGATGCTTTCAAAAGCCGTTTGCGGGAGCATCATGGCTCTTTATCTCCAAATTGGGTTGCTATGTTAGAGCGTGAGGGGCATCCAATTGTATTGGAAAGCCTTGAGTTTGAAGAGGATTTTTTCATTGAAGCTCAGTTATCTGGTGAAGATGAAATTTCGACCATTGTGACGAACTGGGTGCCGGGTGAAAAAGTTTTATCATTGCAAGTTGATGGGCGCTTGAGTCATCTTCAGGTGCGGCGTGAAGGTTCGGCTTTTCATCTCAGTCATCAAGGCGTTATGAAATCGGTACGCCTCATGCGTCCTAACGAGGCTGCTATGATGGCTCATATGCCGGTCAAGTTACCACCAGATACTTCTAAAATGCTTTTATGCCCTATGCCTGGACTTGTTGTTTCCATTGCTGTGCAAGAAGGGCAAAAGGTCCAAGCAGGTGAGGTGCTAGCAAGCGTTGAAGCCATGAAAATGGAAAATGTTTTGCGAGCAGAACAAGATGTCACTGTTAGTTCGATTAAAGCAGAAGTTGGCGAAAGCCTTGCTGTTGATGCGGTGATTATGGAGTTTGAATAGGAGTGGCATCGATCGTTGGACCAAATATTTCTTCAAATGAAGCCCTTAGCGCTATATCCACCTCTGGCTGAGACACAAGAAGTCCAAGATCTTCAAAACTTGTAATGCCATGATCTTCAATGCCGCAGGCGATGATGCCCTCAAAGTGTTTGAGGTCAGGTGCTACATTGATGCTTACACCATGAAAACTCACCCACTTACGTAGTCGGATGCCAAGGGCTGCGATTTTGTCTTCGGCCACGGACCCATTGGCCGTGCGTGGTTTTTCTGGCCGTTGAACCCACACGCCTACGCGCTCCTCACGTCGTTCACCCGTAATGTTAAATTGCTCCAGCGTGTTGATAAGCCATTGTTCCAAAGCTGAGACATAAAGACGAACGTCTGGCTGCCTTTTTTGTAAATTCAACAAAAC
Organism: Hyphomicrobiales bacterium; assembly: GCA_039989895.1. Taxonomy (NCBI): domain Bacteria; kingdom Pseudomonadati; phylum Pseudomonadota; class Alphaproteobacteria; order Hyphomicrobiales; species Hyphomicrobiales bacterium. The sequence continues at coordinate 1,023,635 of JBDXGY010000006.1, read as the reverse complement.
ATAGGCAACCCTTTGTCCTGGTCCGTGATAGGTATATTGACCACCGCGACCTGTTTTAAAAACTGGAAAGCTATCTTGATCGACCAGATCAGCCTGATTGGCGCTGGTGCCAGCGGTGTAAAGGGGCGGGTGTTCTAAAAGCCAAACACACTCAGGCGCACTGCCAGCGGCAATATCTGCTGCACGCTTTTCCATTGCCACCACGGTTGCTTCATAGGACGCTAAACCATCAAAAATGGACCATTCAACAGGCGGCATATCGCTCTGCTGAGGAAAATATACGTTTTTTATTGTCGAAGCAGCTCTGGGATTCACAATTGAGTAACCATAAACAGGCAATGTTGTATCTAGTAGTGGTGTATTCTTGAAACTTATAAAGAGTACACGGATGTGAATGTAAAGGGATTGTTTAGTGGTTGATGAGTTAGATTTTGACACAGTTGATGTTGATACTGATGAAGATAATGCTGATTTAGACAAAATAACTCCAATTAAGGAAATTGGTCTTACACTCGATGTTGTTCTGGGTGAGACTTCAATGCCAATTCATGAATTGTTGAGATTGGGACGTGGTGCAGTCATCTCTTTGAACCGGGATGAAGACGACGACATTAGTATATATGCTGGGGATCAAGAGGTTGCCTGTGGTCAGCTGCGCTTGAACGGCGAGCGTATCGAGGTCGTTGTGACTGATACAAAATTACGCGGTCCAGAGCACCGTGTGCCTTCTGATCCTTTCAAGAAAATTGCTTAAAACAATATATTTTCAATAGATTTGCGAATAATGTTATGAATGCGCAGAAAGCGGCTTGTCGTTATGAAATGCATTTGCTAAGCCAGCGCTCTCATCTAATGGATGAGGTTTTGGTTGCGGCCGTGGCGGAATTGGTAGACGCGCAGCGTTGAGGTCGCTGTGGGGTAAAACCCGTGGAAGTTCGAGTCTTCTCGGCCGCACCATTTTTTGATCTTATAATTTTAATTTCACGATAATTTACTTCGTAAATGCCGCTGCTGGGGCGGACTTTGTCCGGCTAGCTCTTTGCTCGCGGGTGAAGTGGCTTGGTACTTTGATCTTGCGATAAATGGTTGTCCTTAAAACCTTATTTGCGGATCAATGCGATCATCTGATCGGCCGCGATTTGAATATCGGAGGGTCTTTTGTTGATGCGGGCAAGCATCATGGCGCCCTCAAGGGTTGCAAGATAAGTCTTGGCAAAGTCTGTCGCATCAAGACTCGTATGAATTTCACCCTCAGATTGACCCTTTAAGATGATAGCCGTTAAGACATCATGCTGATCGCTGAAGAATGCACTTATGGCAGAATGAAGCTCTGGTTCGACACTGTTAATTTCGCAGGCAAGCATGCCGCATAAACAGAGTTTGTTTTCTTGTTCTAGCGTTGTTTTAAACAGTCCAGCATATGCGGCTAATATAGCAGGGGCTGTTTTGAGACTTGTGACCAACTTATCTGTGAGGTCTACAAAGTCTGACCTATATTGCGTCGCGACGGCAACGGCGAGGCCGGTTTTGTCGGGATAATGATAATGAATACTGGAGCTCTTAACTCCAACTTTGTTCGCAATGTCGCGGAAACTGAAGCCATTATAGCCTCGTATTTGTATGAGCCTTTGTGCGCAATCCAATATTTGATCACGTGTATTTAATGTACTGGCCATGGCACTGAATCTCTTTTTTAAATAATTCACCTAAACATCTATCTATCTAGTGATAGTCTATTGACACGTGGATATCAATAGTATTTAAGGCGTCTATCTAGTGGTAGATAGATAAGGGAGCCAATGATGGTTTTTTGGAAAAGAAATAAAAAGGCTGATCACGCAAGCAAAAGCGCTGTGGTCAACAATTCTAATGAAGCACGAAAGGATAATAAAATGAGATTTGAAAACAAAGTAGCAATCATCACGGGTGGTGGATCTGGTATTGGAGCAGAGGCAGCAAGACAATTTGTTGCGCAAGGCGGCAAAGTTGTAATTAACGGACGTACACAGTCTAAACTTGATGCTGTTGCGAATGAGATTGACCCGAGTGGAGCGTCAGTTGCAACATTTGCGGGTAATATTGGTATAGCAGCGACAGGACAAGGCCTCGTTGATACAGCTACTGAACGCTTTGGGGGGGTCGATGTTCTGTTCAACAATGCGGGTATCTTCACACCTAAGCCTTTCGTAGACGCAACTGAAGAAGAGTATGACAACTTTGTTGATACCATCCTCAAAGGTAAATTCTTTGCGGCCCAAGCAGCAGCTAAAGCGATGAAAAAAAGAGGTGGCGGCGCTATTGTACAAACAGGGTCAATGTGGGGCTTGCAAGCGATGGGCGTGACGCCATCTGCTGCTTATTCTGCTGCAAATGGTGGTGTTCACCAGTTGACGAAAAATCTGGCGCTAGAGTTGGCTAATGACAATATTCGTGTCAATTCGGTTGCGCTTGGTGCTGTTGTAACGCCTGTGTATTCAACATTCATGTCAGATGCTGAAATTGAAGCTGCATTGCCAACTTTCCATGCAATTCACCCTCTTGGCCGTATGGGCACGCCAAGCGATGTTGTTAACGCGTTGCTATTCTTTGCATCTGAAGATGCAGGGTGGATCACAGGAACGATACTACCCGTAGACGGCGGCATTATGGCTGGGCGTAACTAGTCTTTGAGAATCGCACATAAATAGTGTTGCCTTTAGAGGTATTACAAGGCTGATCGGGGAATCCTGATCAGTCTATTTTTTTGTGGGTCTTTTATATAAATAATCGCGGGTTAGTGGCACACCGTCGGCTTCGCGACCAAGTTGAATTTGCACGACATTGGCTGAGCCATGCATAAAGACACCTTCACAGGCAGCCAGATAAAACTCCCACATGCGGGCAAATCTCTCGTCGTACATTGCGACAGCTTCTTCACGGCGTGCCGCAAATCTGTTGCGCCATTCGTGCAGGGTGTGCCCATAGTGATGACGCAGTACTTCGACATCCAAGACCCACAAGCCAGAAAGCTCCACGGCGTTTACAATTTCTGACATGGCTGGACTATAGCCATTGGGAAATATGTATTTTCGAATGAAGGGACCGGTAATGCCGGGCGGAGATTTTGTGCTGATTGAATGGATCAAGGCCACCCCGTCGGGTCCCAAGAGATTGCGCACTGTTCTGAAATATTCTTTCAGGTGATAGGCGCCCACATGCTCAAGCATGCCAACGGAGACAACGCGGTCGAATTTTTCCGTTATATGGCGATAATCACAAATATCGAAAGACACGCGTGAGGAAAGACCAGCGTCGCTGGCGTTTTGCCGCGCAATTCGCGCTTGGTTTTCTGACAAGGTGATACCTTTGACGTTGACGTCATAACGCTTGGCAATTTCTATCGCCATCCCGCCCCAACCACACCCAATATCCAAGACGGTTTGACCGGGTTTGATGTTGAGCTTGTTGATTATATGGTTCTTTTTTTCACGTTGGGCTTGTTCTAATGTTTCTTTCCCTGTTGGGAAATAAGCACAAGAATATTGCTTGTCTTCATCCAGAAACAAGTCAAATAATTCGTCTTTCAGATCATAGTGATGTTTGACGTGAGCGCGCGATTGAGTGACGGGGTTATGCTGCTGCAGGCGCCTCAGTTTTCGCGATAAGGTGCCCCAAAATACTTGGCCAGGTGATCGATCAAACTGTCGCCGATTTCGATAAAACAATAATAGAAAATCATAAACATCACCCTCCAGAATTTCTAAAGTACCGTCCATATAGGCTTCTGCGGCTTTTAGTTCTGGATTGAAGGGAATTTTCCAATCGAGGGATTTGTCGTTGATGCGAATGACCACGGGTGTGCTGTCATCTTCCGTGCCAAATATCTCGCTTGAACCATCAGGGCTTATGAGCGTCAATTGACCTTTAATTATGGATTTTCTAAACAGCGTAGGTAAAAATCTCACAAATAATAACTCCGAAGGATGAAAGAAGGTGCTCAGGATGGTGGCTGAGTGCGGCAAAAAAAATGAACACATTGGATATATCGCTCAACCATCATATCACGCATGATTTCGGGCAATGTCAAGATCGCTATCTTATGAGAAAAAAGGCAATGGTTATGCTTTGCACAGCATAATAAACTCAAAGCGGTTTCTGAAAAAGTAGGTCTATTCTAAAAGGAATGAAAGGGAAAGTTAATGCTTAATGATGGTTGGTAGTAGATTACAAGATTTTGATTGGTATCTTATTATAAATATCTGTAACCCATTAAGCTAATCACTAAGCTAAGCATTAATGTGCATCACATGAAACAATGGATATCATCTTCAAAACCGCTTAAAGCACTTATCAGGCCACTTCTAAAAAACCCATTGGAACATGATCTGATGGAGTTAAAATATGGTCTTTGGTCAGGTGTTTCCTCTCTTTTCGATGAGGATGAACGACAACTGGGTGAGGGCAATGTGAGCCCTATGATTTTTAATCATGATATCCCGACGGACGTCCATTCTTGTAAATTTAGTGGCTCGCGCGACGGCAAGTTGATTAATATGTCGTCCTTGCGCTCTACCATGAAATATTTTTACGAAGCATCGGCGATTACAGTTGCTATTCGTGATTTCCACATGGAGAAAATCAACAAGCCAATAACCGAAAACCCAAATATATGGGATTTATACGTGATTGCTCGTGCCTCTCTTGCCTTGATTGCGTATCGCTATCGTTCAGAAAACCGCCCTATAACTGATAGGATGCCGAATGATTTGGGTAGCCAATATAAGATGGTCACTGGCATTTATGTGATCTGTCGTGAAATGGTGAGTGCTGCTCACCCAGCGATTAAAAACAACGATTCCATTTCAGCGCAAGAACTTTATGATTATGCTGACAAGCATAACCTTTTTGAGTCAGATACTGGCATGGTGTGTGCCGGTAGTGCCCGTAAAATTGTTGAATTTCTGGAGCTTGCAATTCAAGGCCGCAACCACCCGGAGGGCGCCAAATTGAAGTTGGAAAAACAAGGCGACCATCTGGATGTTTTGGGTCGATATGCTCCTGATATCAAGGGCTGGTATAGCTATGCTATGCTTACTATTGAGCTGGATAGTTTTATCTTAATGGAAGTTTTAGAACGTAAATTGGAGGCTAACCCCTCGGGCAAAGAGCGTATTCAGGCCGTTATTGACATAACCCGTGCGCAGCACAGCTATTGGTTGGAACTGCTTGAGCGTAGTGATGAACCTAATACAGCGGACTTTAAACAGGGGGCGTTAGAGCGACAGAACGCGATTCTAACTCACTTAAAAAAACCACCAGTTAAAGCCATTTCTAACAAGGTGTTCAATGCACGCCTTCATGATAAAAACCAGACGGAAATAGCGCAATAATGCCACCGAAAAAGCAGAGAATAAGAAAGATGATTTACAATAGGCAAGCCGCTTTACGCTCTACATGTGCCGTAATCGCGACACTTCTTCTTTCAGCATGTTCGCAAGAACCCGCTGATGTTAAAGCGAAAGGTGAAGCATCTCCGCATTTGTTGATATTTGCTGGTGACGACAATGAACAAGATTCAGATTTTATGGTCACTTTCGATGTTGACCCCAAGAGTAAAACTTTTGGCGAGCCGGTTTTATCGCAGCCTGTTGCTCACAAAAATTCGATGCCCCATCACATGGAATATGTGGCGCCGCCCAAAGGCGAACCTATTTTCATGAATAGTCATCACCCTGAAGTCAGTTACATTGTTGATGTTTCTGACGAGGGGGCGGCGTCCGTTAACATGACATTTAAGCCGCCAGCCCCTTTTCGCTATCCGCATGATTATACACGCACACCATCAGGTACGCGATTGGTGGGTTTTTTACGCAGTGAGGGGCCAAGCCCTGATCCAACAGAAGAGCTGATCCCTGCTGGTCATGGGGGTGTCGCTGAATACAACACAAATGGTGATCTTCTTCGTTCGGTGTCGGCTGGGGTGCCAGACATGAAAAAAGCCGTTCGCCCCTATGCTTTTGCCTTGCTGCCGGAAAAGGATCGTTTTTTGGTCACAAGTGCCCCCATGCATGAAAGCTCATGGGCTGATGTGGTTCAGATTTATAGCTATTCAGATTTTTCACTGCTGCATACACTGGACTTGCCGGTAGGAAAATTAGAAGACGGTACAGTGATGGAAGGCTCGCAAAGAGCTGGTTTTGGCCCGCGCGTTTTGGATGATGGATCTATATTCTTAAACTCTTACGGTTGCGCTTTTTATCACATAACGGATGTGGAGACGGACAAGCCAAATTTATCGATGGTCTATGCTTTAGACACAAAGCGTGTATGGCGGAAAAGCCATATTCGTGGCGCTTGTGGTATTCCGGTACGTGTTGGCAACTATTGGATACAGCCGGTTGGAACATCAAGGGCTGTTGTTGTGTTGGATATTTCAAACCCTGATAAACCGCGCGAAGTTTATCGTTTAAAGACACCAAGATTTTTTAAGCCTCATTGGCTAGCCAAAGACCCGCAAAGCAATCGTTTTGTGCTTGGTGCAGAGTTGGGCGGTGAGCAGGGGTTCTTCATGTTACGTTTTAATGAAGAAAATGGAGAGCTCGGTTTTGATAACGATTTTAATGGCGTCAAAGATGGTGTGATCTACGACACCACATACAAAGGATATCTGTCGCTAGAGAGACCTTCCTGGCCGCATGGTGAAACCGGAACCGCATGGGGACATGCAGCACTGTTTTTGGGAAAATAATCGAAACAGTAATTAATCGTATCGGGATTGTTTAGGCTTTGAGGGCAAGGCTTATTCTAATTTTGCCTTATCAAGGTGGTGTTCATTTTGAAAAAAATGGCTCCCCGAGCAGGACTCGAACCTGCGACCCAATGATTAACAGTCATTTGCTCTACCAACTGAGCTATCGGGGATTAGCCGTCTCGACGCGAACGTGAGACCGCTCCTATAACAAAGGTTTTTCTCACTTGCAAAGCCTAAAATCCAAAAAACCTAGGGAAATTTAAAAATGAGGTTTTTCTGGGCATTTTTACTTATATATCAAGCCCATCAGCAAACTCGGCATTTTCTTGAATGAATTGAAAACGCGCTTCGGGTTTGTTGCCCATCAGGCGAGTCACTGTGTCAGCAGTGATGCCATCGGCTTCATCGATGATTTCAACTCGCAAGAGCGTGCGCTTTGTGGGGTCCATGGTGGTTTCTTTCAACTGCTTTGGCAGCATTTCACCAAGACCTTTGAAGCGCCCTATATCGATCTTGCCGCGCCCGTTGAATTCTTCTTCCAGAAGTTGATCTTTATGAGCGTCATCACGGGCATAAAGTGTTTTTCCGCCCTGAGAGATGCGATAAAGTGGAGGAACGGCCATGAAGAGGTGCCCGTCGCGGACTAGTTGTGGCAGTTCACGGAAAAAGAAGGTGATGAGTAGGGCGGCGATATGCGCGCCGTCCACATCCGCATCTGTCATGATGATAACCCGCTCATAGCGCAAATCTTCGTCGCGATAGCGTGAGCCAGTGCCGCAGCCAAGCGCTTGAATAAGATCAGCAAGCTGTTGATTGCTGGCGAGCTTATCGCGTCCAGCATTGGCCACATTCAAAATTTTACCGCGCAGGGGAAGAATGGCTTGATTTTTGCGGTTACGGCCTTGTTTGGCTGATCCGCCCGCGCTGTCTCCTTCGACGATGAAAATTTCAGACCCAGCAGCGGAATTTTGACTGCAATCAGCGAGTTTTCCGGGCAGGCGTAGTTTGCGCACAGCGCTCTTGCGGTTAATGTCGCGTTCTTGACGGCGGCGAAGGCGCTCATCAGCGCGGTCTATCACCCATTCTAAGAGCTTGTTGGCTTGGTTTGGGGAGCCGGTGAGCCAATGATCAAATTGGTCGCGCACCGCATTTTCAACAATGCGAATGGCTTCTGTCGTGGCGAGTTTATCTTTGGTTTGGCCAACAAACTCTGGCTCGCGGACAAAAACGGAAAGCATGGCCGCACAAGACGTCATGATGTCGTCACTGGTGATAACCGCGCCTTTTTTGTTGCCGGTCAATTCTGCGTAGTTTTTTAAACCGCGTAAGAGCGTGGTGCGAAAGCCGGCTTCATGTGTGCCGCCCTCGGCAGTGGGGATGGTATTGCAATAAGAATTGACATAGCCGTCACCCGCAAACCATGCCACGGCCCATTCAACAGCGCCATGACCACCGGGGCGGTCGGTTTTCCCTGCAAAGAGTTCATCAACGACTTTTTTCTCTGCACCCAAACGCTCATTGAGAAAATCTTTTAAGCCGCCGGGAAAATGAAAGGTGGCTTTCGGTGGTGTTTGATCTTTTTCACTCAAAAGTTCAGGAGAGCAGGTCCAGCGAATTTCAACGCCGCCAAAAAGATAGGCTTTTGAGCGGGCCATTTTCATCAGGCGGGCAGGAGAGAATTTTAGGCGGGGGCCAAATATCTGGGCATCTGGATGAAAACTGACACGGGTGCCGCGACGATTGTGAACAGGGCCGAGGTTTTCAAGGCCGCCTTGTGCAATGCCGCGTGAGAACGATTGACGATAGAGGGTTTTGTTGCGTGCAACCTCAACCTCAAGGCGATCAGAAAGCGCGTTGACCACGGATATGCCGACACCATGAAGGCCACCGGATGTTTCATAAACATCTGAGTCAAATTTTCCGCCTGCATGCAACGTCGTCATAATGACTTCTAGGGCAGATTTATCTTTGAATTTTGGATGGGGGTCGACGGGAATACCACGACCATTGTCAGTGATAACGAGCGACCCATCAGCTTCAAGACAGACGTCAATCCATGTGGCGTGACCTGCCACGGCTTCATCCATGGAGTTGTCAATGACCTCAGCGAAGAGGTGGTGCAAGGCTTTTTCATCGGTGCCGCCGATATACATACCCGGGCGCCGGCGTACGGGCTCCAGCCCTTCCAAAACTTCGATATCTGCTGCCGTGTAACCGGCTTCTTGCGGTGTCGTAGATTGGGATGCTTTTTTGGCTGATGGAAGCGATTTTTTCGGCTGAGCCGATGATGGCTTTTGCGTCATTTCAGATGCCGCAGGCGCTTGCGGCGCTGTCGATAGTTCGGCCGCCGGCGTAACGTTGGAAAAAAGATCGTCTGGGTTGTTAATACTCATGAATTTCCTGCTGAAGAAGTACTAAGAAATAGTAACTGACTCGTAAGAACCCATACACTGGTGGCATAAAACTTTTGCACGTCTACTCTTTGTTCTGGTTTATGCCCTTGATTTTCCATGACTTATCCACAAAAAAGAACAAAAGTAGAACTAATAATGGCGCTTATTTGTCATCATAATGGTCGTGTTCTTATCAAAAACCTTGATAGATTCGTTCGATGGCGTCCATCATCTCATTAAAGTGCGTTACAATTTTGTCTGGTTGCAGGCTTTCAATTGTCACATCGCTATAGCCGAATGTAACACCGATTGAGGGGATGTTAGCCGCTTTTGCGGTGTTGATGTCTGTGGCGCTGTCCCCGATCATAATGGCCTTCGATCGGTTCGCTTTTGCAGCCTCTATTGTGCCGAACAAATGAGCAGGGTCAGGTTTGCGAACAGGGAAAGTATCTGATCCGCAGATTGCTGCAAAATAATGATCAAGTTTTAGCTGAGAGAGAAGCTTGCGCGACATGCCTTCATATTTGTTGGTGCACACGGCCAATGTCCAACCTTGAGCCTTGAGTGTATCGAGCACATCCACCACACCCTCAAAGGGGCGGGTCTCATCTGCCAGATGGTCCACATAAATATCCAGAAAGTCTTTATGAAGCCGGCCGCGTACTGCCTCATCCAGAGTTTTGTCATAATAGAGATATGCTTTATCAAGCATTTTTAATGCACCTTGACCAACAAGGTGGCCAACTTGATCGTATGGGATAGGCGGCAAGCCTTCTTTTGCGATCACTTTGTTCAGTGTTCCAATGAGATCGGGCGCACTATCGACAAGTGTGCCATCAAGATCAAAGACAACGATGGAGCCTGATGTGGCTTTGAGTTGATTGGGCATGATAGGCTTTCCGTGGAAGATATGAGTTGTCTTGCGCTATCTGATCCGCGCGTAGATCGCAAGATGGCAACAAAATCAGCCCCATTTTTCTTGGCGCGGGTGTATTGGCGTGATAGGCACAGTCTTAGGGATATTATTACGCGCATTAAAGTGAGCTATGCGCGATAGTTTATTAGGGAGAACAACTTGCAGCTTAAAGATCAGGGTCTTTTTCAAGAGCAATGCTATGTCAACGGCATCTGGGTGGGTGATAGTGTTTCTGAAGTAACAAACCCGGCAACGGGCGAGGTGCTTGGTCGGGTTCCCAATTTAGGGGCTGCGGAGACCCGTTTTGCGATTGAGCAAGCTGATGCCGCTTTTAAACCTTGGGCAAAAATGCTTGCAAAGGAGCGGACAGCCATTCTTCGTAAGTGGCATGATTTAATCGTTGAAAACGCTGATGATCTGGCGATGATTATGACTCTGGAACAAGGTAAGTCGCTGGTGGAAGCCAAGGGTGAAGTGCTTTATGGCGCGGGTTTCGTTGAGTTTTATGCCGATGAAGCACGTCGTGTTTATGGCGAGACAATACCAACATTTCGTGCTGACAGTCGCGTGGTTGTTGTCAAGCAGCCGATTGGTGTCACGGCTGCTATCACGCCGTGGAATTTCCCCTCAGCCATGATCACTCGAAAAGTTTCGCCGGCTTTGGCTGTGGGCTGCACGGCTGTCATTAAACCGGCACCTGACACGCCGTTCAGCGCTTTTGCGCTTGCAGTGCTTGCCGAACGGGCAGGCATTCCTGCTGGGGTTCTCAATATTATCACTGGTGATGCACCTGCAATTGGGCAGGAAATGTGCAGCAATCCGACTGTTCGTTTTATGGGCTTTACGGGTTCTACGGCTGTGGGCAAGCTTTTGATGAAACAATCTGCTGATACGGTGAAGCGGGTTGGTATGGAGTTGGGTGGAAACGCACCCTTTATCGTCTTTGATGATGCTGACCTTGATGCTGCCGTTGAGGGGCTGATGATGTCCAAATATCGCAACAGTGGGCAAACCTGTGTCTGTGCAAACCGTATCTATGTGCAAGACGGTGTCTTTGATGCTTTCTCTGCCAAATTCGTTGAGGCTGTATCAAAATTGAAGGTCGGCCCGGGCATAGAGGAGGGCACCACGCAAGGCCCGCTGATTAATATGGCGGCTGTTGAAAAAGTTGAAGATCATGTGAAAGATGCTGTTGCTCATGGTGGAAAAGTGCTGATTGGTGGCAAACGCCATGAACTGGGTGGTACTTTCTTTGAACCAACGGTTGTGACCGGTGCAACATTGGATATGAAAGTGAGCCGCGAAGAAACATTTGGCCCGCTTGCACCTCTTTACCGCTTTAAGGATGAAGATGACGTCGTGAAGCTGGCCAATGACGTACCGGCTGGCTTGGCGGCTTATTTCTATTCCCGCGATATCGGGCGCGTGTGGCGTGTTGCTGAAGAGTTGGAATATGGCATGGTTGGCATTAATGTTGGTATTCTAGCATCATCTGAAACTCCCTTTGGTGGCGTGAAAGAATCTGGCATCGGCCGTGAAGGCTCGCATCATGGTGTCGAAGAATTTTTGGAAATGAAATATATGCTGATGTCAGGTATTTAGCGGTAAGAATTGATGGCTATTAATTTGAAAAAAGCAGCCGCTGAGGCTGCTATGGAATGGATTAAACCCGGTATGAAGCTAGGGCTGGGTACGGGTTCTACTGCAAACGAGTTGGTGCATTTGATTGGTGATGCAGTAGAGCAAGGCTTGGATATTACCTGTGTGCCAACCTCAAAGGCCACCCATGCGCTTGCAACCACGAGAGGCATCAAGCTTGCAACTCTTGATGAGTTGCCAGAGCTTGATTTGACGATTGATGGTGCCGATGAGATTGGTCCTGGATTGTCGCTTATCAAAGGCGGCGGTGGGGCGCATTTGCGCGAGAAGGTTGTCGCGCAGTCATCTAAGCAAATGCTGGTCATTGCTGATAGCTCTAAGGTTGTTGATGCGCTTGGCATTTTTCCGCTACCGCTAGAAGTTTTGCAATTTGGCTTTGAGGCAACCAAAATAGCTCTAGAAGATGCCTTTGCCGCTGAGGGGCTGTCAGGCTCTTTGTCTTTGCGCATGAACGATGGCGATCCTTTCGTCACGGACAATGCAAATTATGTGCTGGATGCTTCTTTTGGGTTGATTGAGAATCCAACCTCGCTTGTTGCTCGGTTTGCTAATGTGCCAGGTCTCGTTGAGCATGGATTTTTCTTAGGCATTGCAACAGCTGCTGTTGTTGCAAGTAGCGAGGGCGTCTCTACACTCTACCCTTAGGAGGGGATGATCATTGGATCTGAAAACCATCTTTTACGGAGGACTGCTGGTTTTGATGGCAATCGTGGGGGGCGCAGATCAAGTGCGCGCGCAGGGGTCTCAGCCAATCGAAACAGATGAAATCACGCAGGAGCATTTGAATTTGGCTTATGAAGCGGTTTTCATCACGCGTTCAAGCCGTGCATATAATGAAATAGTACCCAATTTAGCGCGCCGAGCAAAAGCAGAACTTAGTGAAAAATACCCAGACTTGAAAAATGATATTCATCGGGCTGTTGATGAGACAGCTATCAAACTTGCTAAGCGACAAGGAGAATTGGATCTTGCAATTTCACGTCGCTGGGCGAAACGTTTTTCTAAAAGTGAATTAAGAGAGATATCGGCGTTTTATGCAACGCCAGCAGGCACAAAATTGGCCAAGAAAAATACAGAATTGATTGCCTCAGGGTTGGATGAAGCACGCAAATGGGGGGCTGAAATAGGAGGCCATTTGATTGCTGAGGTTCAATTAAAACTAAAAGCATCTGGACATAAGCTTTGATATTCAAACGATAATAGTTATATAGCAATGACTTATGCTTAAACCCTTCCAGAAATGATTGTTCGATAAAGGATATATAATGACGCAATACGATTACGATCTGTTTGTTATTGGAGCGGGTTCTGGGGGTGTTCGTGCATCGCGCATTGCTGCGAGTTATGGTGCAAATGTTGCTATTGCGGAAGAATATCGTGTCGGCGGAACATGTGTCATTAGGGGGTGTGTTCCGAAGAAGTTGCTTGTCTATGCCTCACATTTTCCTGAATATTTTGAGGATGCGGAAGGCTATGGCTGGTCGAAACCAGAAAGCACCTTTGAGTGGTCTAAATTGATTGCCAATAAAGACGCCGAGATTGATCGGTTGAATAGTATCTATATCAAAAATATTAAAAGTTCTGGTGTTGAGATATTTCAATCTCGCGCTGAGTTGGTAGATAAACATACAATCAAATTGGTAGGACTTGATAAAACCGTTACCGCTGAACGGATTTTGATTGCCACAGGCGGCACGCCTCATGTTGATGATGAAATGCCGGGCGTTGAGCATACGATCACCTCAAATGAAGCGTTCCATCTGGAAGAATTTCCAAAGCGCGTGATTGTTACTGGTGGTGGTTATATTGCGGTTGAATTTGCGTGTATTTTTAATGGGCTGGGTGCTGAGACACACCTGATGTATCGCGGTGATCAAATTTTACGCGGGTTCGATAATGAAGTGCGTCAATTCCTGTTTGATGAAATGACAAAAAAGGGCATCAAGATTCATCTCAATGATGTCTTTACAAAGGTCGACAAAGCGGCTGATGGGCTGCATGTGCATACCAAACAAGGCAAAGAGATAACCGTTGACGAAGTTATGTTTGCGATAGGGCGCAAGCCAGCCATTCAAGGGCTTGGGCTTGAAAATGCTGGTGTGAAGCTGAACAAAAAAGGGGCGATTGAGGTTGATGAATTGTCTCAAACTAATGTTGAGAACATCTATGCTGTAGGCGATGTTACTGATCGCGTTAACCTGACCCCTGTTGCTATTCGCGAGGGCCATGCCTTCGCTGATACGGTCTATGGAGGCAAGGAAGTGATTGTTGATCATTCATGCATTGCTACGGCCGTTTTCTCGCAACCTGAAATTGGTACTGTGGGGCTTGGCGAAGAAGAGGCGGTTGAGCTTTATGGTGACATTGATGTTTATCGCTCGTCGTTCCGCCCTATGAAGAATATTTTGCCAGGGCGTGATGAGAAAATGCTGTTGAAGATTCTTGTGGATGCAAAAACTGACCGCGTGGTTGGATGTCATATTATTGGGCCGGAATCAGGCGAAATGTCTCAGCTCGTAGGGGTAGCCATGAAAATGGGCGCGACCAAAGCTGATTTTGACCAGACAGTCGCAGTTCATCCAACGGCTTCCGAAGAATTGGTGACTATGCGGACTGTCTCTGAAAAAATTAGAAAATAGGCTATAGTGGTTATTGGTACCTATTGAGAGGCTGTTATGAGTTTAATGTTGAAATCAATGGCCGCTGTTGTAAGCGCGGTTTTGCTGGTTGGTTGTGGTCCTTTGGCAGGTGAGGGAAAGCCAGAATTGGCGGTTGCCCCAACTGATAGCACGACAAGTGGCTCGGCTCTCGCAGCGCTTCAGCCGGGAACAACGTGGGTTGCCTATGAGATCCGAAAAGCAAAGATTACTCTTGTTCCATCATATTGTGCTGCTGAGCCTTTTCTCATTTATACGGCACCCACAGTGGCCGAGCAAAATGGGGTTTGTGTTTATACGGATGAACTGAATGATGGCACATCACGCCCTAAACGCTCGGGCGAAATAATGGGCTTTAATCCGCCAGGATCATCAGGTCGTATATCGCAAGGCAAGCGCTTGAAAATTCAAGATAATAGCGTTGAGGCGAGAGTGTTTCAGTTGTTTTCCGTGGCGCCCGGACGCTATTTTCACGGGCTTGTTGGTTTCCAAAACACGCTTAGGCCGCTTGATGGGACCACGCCTTATTTCGATATACAAGCTGGCAAAATCAATTATGTGGGCTCTTACAATGTGCCTTTGGGCGCAGATTTAAAATGGGAACCCGATGCGCTTTTGCAGGCATTGGCTTCAAACGGGCCATCTTTCGATTTAAGTGCGGTGAATACGCAAGTGCCCAGACGCGGGGAGATAAAGTGTCTCGAGCCTGAAAAACCTAGATTTATAGTAGATATAAACCCCCTGAAGAGAACTAAGTGTTTTCTCACGTTGAGAGACGAATCCTATATTCGATAAGCTAGTATATGTTGTTTGCATGCCATGATTTAATTGTTGCTTGGAAAGTCAAACGATCTCGGTGTATACCCGTAGTTAAAGATGACTAATATGGCGCGACGAGAATGAAAGTTGATAATAGTATGAGTACGAATTGGACCCCAACGTCTTGGAGAAACAAGCCTATCCTTCAAGTTCCGGATTATCCGGATCAGGCACGACTTGAGGAATATGAGGCACGCTTGGCTGGCTATCCACCATTGGTGTTTGCCGGTGAAGCCAGGGCTTTAAAGGCTGAACTAGGCAAAGTTGCGAATGGCGAAGCCTTTTTATTGCAAGGCGGCGACTGTGCTGAAGCCTTTGCGGAGCATAATCCTGACAACATTCGCGACTTCTTCCGTGTCTTCCTGCAAATGGCGGTTGTTCTGACTTATGGAGCTGGTAAACCTGTTGTGAAAGTAGGGCGTATTGCGGGCCAATTTGCAAAACCACGCTCAGCGCCAACTGAAACGTCAGATGGCGTGGAGCTGCCCAGTTACCGTGGTGACATTATCAATGGTATTGATTTTAACGAAGCATCGCGTGTACCGGATCCTGAGCGTTTGATTATGGCTTACCGCCAATCCGCTGCGACCTTGAACCTGCTGCGTGCTTTTTCTCAAGGTGGCTATGCCAATCTTGAGCATATCCATGGTTGGATGTTGAATTTTGTTGAAGGCGAACAATCAGATCGTTACCGCGCTCTTGCAGATAAGATCAGCGAAGCGCTCGAGTTTATGAAGGCTGTTGGGATTACCTCGGAAAGCGCCCCTCAGTTGCGCTCGACTGATTTCTTCACAAGTCATGAGGCATTGCTGCTTGGCTATGAAGAGGCATTCACTCGGGTGGATTCAACCACTGGTGATCACTATGCAACAAGTGGTCATATGCTGTGGATTGGTGACAGAACTCGACAGCCAGATCATGCCCATGTGGAATATTTCCGTGGCATTAAAAACCCGATTGGCATTAAGTGCGGTCCATCCCTTGATCCCGATGAGTTGGTGCGGCTTCTAGAGGTTTTGAATCCTGAAGATGAGGCAGGGCGTATTACTCTGATTGCTCGATTTGGTGCAAACAAGGTGGGCGACCATTTGCCGGCTCTTGTCCGCGCGGTTAAAAAATCTGGCCGCACAGTTGTTTGGTCTTGTGACCCGATGCACGGCAATACAATCAAGGCAACGTCGGGTTTTAAAACCCGCCCGTTCGACAGCATTTTGTCTGAGGTTAAAGACTTCTTTGCGGTGCACCGTGCAGAGGGAACACACCCAGGTGGCATTCATGTTGAAATGACAGGCAAGAATGTGACTGAATGCACAGGCGGTGCGCGGGCGATCTCAGATGCTGATCTATCAGACCGCTATCACACCCATTGTGATCCGCGTCTCAATGCCCATCAGGCGTTAGAACTTGCGTTTTTGGTTGCTGAATTGATTAAAGAGCAACGGGATGAAAGCGCAATTAAATTAGCGGTTTAAACGCTTTTGTCGCTATCTATTGGAAGCCCCTGAACTGATACTCGAAAGTATCGATCAGGGGCTTTCTTTTTTAGAAATTGGTGCTGAGAAATTGTTCCACAGCTGCCCAGTATTCGGCTGCGTTGGATGAGCGGCCTTCAATCAAGGCAGATGATCCATGTTTGCCACCGCCTTTGGGTTTAAATCCAACAGCTTTGATATCCGCTGGTATAGCTTTGTGAATAGCTCTCCATTGACCGGTTTCTGATTTGGCGGAGCTTATAAAAGTTGGGACAGCGATGCCTTTGGCTGCACCTTGAACAGAAATGCCTTTCAAATATTCCCCCGGTGAGAAGGATAAAACGCCATCAACCTTTGCGCTTTTTTCGCCTGCGATAACTAAAACCAGAGATGAAGAGTAGGAAGAGCCCCAGATCACAACTTTTTTTACACCTTCGAGGCCGTTAGCATAGGCAATGGCAGCCTCTAGGTCTGGTCTTGCGGCGGCAAAGTTGGTTCGTTTAGAAGCTTTCGTAGCGCGCTGTGCTGTTTCGTTCTTGATACCAGCAAAAGCGCCGCCGGAGCGTTGATCGATGGCTAAGGTTGTATAGCCGAGTTTATTGAGGCGAGGAGCGATGGTTTTATATTCGCCCCGGCTTGAGCCTGCTTGATGGAACAAAACAATGGCTGTTGATGAGGACCCTTTGTTTAAATCCCCAGAAACAAGCAGACCGTCGGCTGCTTTGAAGCTGACAGACTCAGCAAAAGCATTAAAACTGAATAGGACAGCAATAAATGCGATGAAAAATTTGGCTAAATTGCGCATAATAATCTCCCTTTTTGTCTAGTCTTGCCGAATGAACATCACTGTCGTCAAATCAAGTTCAAGTGTGAGAGCCGTTTATATTTTGCCTTTGCATTAGACTAACGCATATTTCAGCATGGACATTTTATGAAAACGAGGGTAACCGATTGCCATGACAACAGTACGCTTCGCGCCATCCCCAACGGGAAAAATTCACATCGGCAACGCCCGCACCGCACTCTTGAACTGGCTTTATGCCAAGAAGCGGGGAGGTTCGTTTATCTTGCGCTTTGATGATACGGATCAAGAACGCTCCAAACAGGAGTATGCTGATACTATTTCTGCAGACCTTGACTGGATGGGCATTACGCCGGACCGGGTAGAAAAACAATCAGAGCGTTTTGCGCTTTATGATGAAGCTGCAAAAAAACTCAAAGAAGCCGGTCTACTTTATGCATGCTATGAGACGCCAGATGAGTTGGATCGTCAGCGAAAACGGCGTTTGGCGCGTGGACTCCCACCTGTTTATGATCGTTCTGCGCTCAAGCTAACAGAAGAAGATCACGCAAAATTTGCAGAGGAGGGCCGTAAGCCCCATTGGCGGTTTTTGCTTAAAAATTATGCTGATGATCCATTCGTCACGACCCGCACTGATAGTCGTTGGGATGATCTTATCAGGGGGCCTCAAACGGCTGATCTAGCCTCATTATCTGATCCAGTTCTCATTCGAGGGGATGGCACCTATCTCTATACATTGCCGTCTTGTGTTGATGATCTTGATATGGGTGTGACACACGTTATGCGTGGTGACGACCATGTCACCAATACTGCCGTTCAACTGATGGTTTTCAGTGCGTTAGGTGCAGAGAAACTGCCGACATTTGGACATCATAATCTATTGCAGGATAAATCAGGCGGAGGTCTGTCTAAGAGATTGGGATCACTGTCGATCGAAAACTTGCGATTAGACGGTTATGAACCTGGGGCGATTACGTCACTGGCAACATTGATTGGCACATCATTGCCCGTTGAGCCTAAGGCATCACTTGATGATCTTGTGGAGCTTTTTGAACCTGAAGTGGTGACGAAAAATTCTGCTAAGTTTGATCCTGATGACTTGAAAGCGTTGAATATGCGGCTGCTTCATTCAATGGATTATGGAAATGCTAAGCCACGCCTGGATGCGCTTGATATTGGCGGTGGTGAAGCATTTTGGGATGCGATCAAAGCCAATCTTGAGATGTTTGGCGACATTTCTGACTGGTGGAGTGCTGTGAGCGCCCCGCAAAGTGTTGAATTTAGCGAGGAAGACACAGAATTCTTGAAGGTTGCCAAACAGCGTCTACCCGAGGAGCCATGGGGTCAAGCAACATGGGGTGAGTGGACGAGTGTTTTAAAACAGGAGACGGGAAGAAAAGGTAAAGCTCTTTTCATGCCATTACGTCGTGCGCTCACTGGACTTGAATCTGGTCCGGAGCTAGGAGTAATTTTACAGATTGTTGGTCGTCAAGAAACGTTGGCCCGATTACCCTGACGCCTGTGTCGGCAATTTTTGATGGGTCATAGGTTGTAATAACATTGGTTGCTATAATTTCTTCTTTCACTTCTTTGATCGATTTGAGATGAAATCTTCCGATCTGCGCCATATGGGTATCAGCATCGATGAAGAGATCTGGCTTTGGTGAGGGTTGATCGAGTGCATTGTCAAATTGACCTGCAGCATTAACTAAGCGGGATTGCTTTTCAGCCAAGACTTCGCCTAGCGCCGCGCCTGCGACTTGTTTGAAGGCGCTTTGTGTTGGGCGGCGTGGGCATATTTGATTGCTAACAACCTCACGACGATGGCGGAATGCATTCGGCAACTCTGCATAAAGTCGTCCCGCTAGGTCTTTCATATCCTCAGTACTTTCGCTTGGATTATGATGGAAAAAGAGCCGCATTTCTGTGCTTGGATTGCTGGCTTCACAAAATGCTCTGTCATTATCGAAATTTTTTCTGACCGTCGCAAAATTGATGGGGAAGTAGTAGCCGTCGCATACGCGTACACACATAGTTCTGTAGACTCTACCTAAAGAGGGTTTTGAATTCTGCGGTGCGGCTTTTCTTTGTTGTTCTTGCAATCGAAGTCTTTGCTGTTGCCTAAATCTTTCTTCGCGTGCGCGGCGTTTGCGCCTTTGGCCGCCAAACAGACGTTCTAAAAGTCCAGCTTTTTTTATGCTACCTCTTTGTTCTCTAGGGTCGCTATTATTTGCCTGTCGAGTGATTGAACCACAGCGCAATTTTTGTATTTTTCTTCTAACCTTTTGTTTTTCTTTGCGAACCTGTGCAGCTGTTTTAGTTTTTGCAGGTTGTGCTCTATCGCGCTTTAAACCCAGCTTTTTGAGGTTGTTTTGCATTTTGCCAATTTTGTTGAGCAGCGAAGGGCAAGAGGCGGCACCTTTGCCGGTCCTTTTGCCTGAACGTGAGATGCATTGTAATCCAACAGCATCACGTTTCGCATGTTTTAGCGCCTTAGCTTGGCGTTTAAATAGCGAGTCAAAGTGTTTGAAATTAGCGCTTTTAGGAGAAGAACTTGTGCTTAAAACATTGAGCTTTGTCAGCTGACCACGCAATGCACGGCATTGCTGGCTTTCTGCATAGGCGCTTTGTGAGGAAAGGGAAGCAAGAAAGAATGCACTAAAAAAACAAGGCAGCACTGAAATGGCAAATTTGCGTTGCTTGGATCGATTATTCAATGTGTTTACTCTCATCAAAATCTGCCTTGCGCTATGAAATATGCAACCCGCAGTGATATCTGTGGATTATGTCATAGCCTTTATGAACGCTAACAAAACACAAAAAGCTTTTATTAACGTAAATGCGAGTCAGGATTTAATCAGAATTTTGTAATAGCCAAATGAGAGCGATGGCTTTTTATGATTTTGCTTTTCTTTCTTGAGCTTCAACAGCGGCGATAGCGGTCATATTGACGATGCCGCGTGATGTAACTGATGGGGTGATAATATGTGCAGTTTCCTTTGCGCCCAACATAATTGGCCCAACATGTAAGGCATCGGTCATCGATTTCACCATATTCATCGTGATATTTGCCGAATTCAGGTCAGGGAAGACAAATAGGTTCGCTGGCTGGTCTCCTAAAGGTGAATTCTCAACGATACGATTTCTTTGGAACGGGCTAAGGGCAGCATCGGCGTGGATTGGGCCGTCAACAATGAGGTCAGGCGCTTTTTCTCCTAAAATTTCCAAAGCGCGGGTCATTTTTTGTGAGGATTTTGTCTCTCTAGATCCAAAATTTGAAAAAGATAAAAGGGCGGCGCGTGGTTGCAATCCGAATCGTTCGATCTCCGCAGATGCTTTGATCGTCATCTCGGCAATCTCTTCTGCTGAAGGATCTTCGGTTACATATGTATCCGTAAAGAAGAAAGCGCCTTGCTGGTTGAGTAACAGGCTAAGAGCTGAAAAATCACTGACATCGTTCTCTAAACCTAAAACCCAATGGAACACACGTAAATGGCGAGAAAAACGACCTTCAAGACCACAAATCAAAGCATCGGCATCGTTGCGTTTCACGGCGAGGGCGCCGATCACACTGGTGTTTGTACGCACTAGGTTTTTTGCGGCTGCTGGCGTGATGCCTTTTCTGCCAGCTAATTCATGCATCAGATCAACATAGTCGCGATAGCGTGGATCATCTTCTGGATTAATAACGTCAAAATCGGTCCCGATTTTCATCTTTAAACCATAGCGCTCCATTCGCTGATTTATAACGGCAGGGCGGCCAATTAAAATCGGTTTTGCAAGCTTATCCTCGATCACTGCTTGTGTGGCACGCAACACACGCTCATCTTCGCCGTCACTATAGATAACGCGCATCAATTCAGTTTTTGCTTGCTCAATCACTGGTTTCATAATGAGGCCAGAGCGGAACACGAAACGATTTAGTTTTTCATTGTAAGCATCAAAATCTGTAATTGGGCGTGTTGCTACACCTGAATCCATGGCAGCCTTTGCAACAGCAGGTGCGATGCGTAAAATTAGGCGTTGATCGAAGGGTGAAGGAATAAGGTAGCCAGGGCCAAAACTTGGCAACTCACCGCCAATTGCTTTTGCGCTTGCATCATCTACAGCCTCACGCGCTAATTCAGCGATGGCTCGTGTTGCGGCCATTTTCATTTCTTCGTTGATCGTGGTGGCCCCAACATCAAGCGCGCCACGGAATATGAATGGAAAACACAAAACATTGTTCACTTGATTGGGAAAGTCTGACCGTCCCGTACAAATCATTGCATCAGGGCGAGCTGCTAATGCTTCATCGGGCATGATTTCTGGAGATGGATTGGCAAGAGCTAGAATAAGCGGCTTGTCAGCCATCTTTTTCACCATCTCTGGCTTTAAAACACCACCAGCAGAAAGCCCCATGAAAACATCCGCGTCTTCAATCACATCATCTAGGGTGCGCGCATCCGTATCTTTTACATAAACGTCTTTCCATTGGTTCATTTCTTCTTCGCGGCCCTTATAGGCAACGCCGTACCGGTCGGTTACCCAGATGTTTTCGACTTTCACACCGATTGTGACCAGTAAATTCAAACAGGCGAGGGCAGCAGCGCCTGCACCAGAAGTGACAACTTTAACATTGCTAAAATCTTTGTTGGCAAAATGAAGACCATTGGTGATCGCGGCTGCCGCAATAATGGCGGTGCCATGCTGATCATCATGAAAAACAGGAATGTTCATCCGCTCGCGCAATTGATCTTCAATGATGAAACATTCAGGTGATTTGATGTCTTCCAGATTAATGCCGCCAAATGTCGGCTCGAGCGCAGCAACAACGTCTGAGAATTTATCAATATCCGTCTCGTCAACTTCGATATCAAAGACATCTATGCCGGCAAATTTTTTGAAAAGAACTGCTTTGCCTTCCATCACTGGTTTGGAAGCCAGTGCGCCGATATCCCCAAGACCGAGAACGGCGGTGCCATTTGAAACCACACCCACTAGATTGCCGCGTGCTGTGTAATTGAAAGAAAGGGAAGGGTCGCGTTTTATCTCAAGACAAGGAGCGGCAACACCGGGAGAATAGGCAAGGGCGAGATCACGCTGGTTGCCGAGAGGCTTGGTTGCCTGTATTTCAAGCTTTCCAGGCTTAGGATTTTCGTGATAAAATAGAGCGTTCTGGTCGAGTTCACTCATCGTTGGTTTTGATTCAGACATAACCCATTACTCCCATTGTCGCTTTCAGATTGGAAGTTTGAATTTAGAATCAAACTGGAATCTTTCAGACGGTCCGCCCTAAAAGACATATAGGAGGCTGTAGCTTGCCTCAAGAAGAAAGACAGGAAGGTTTGGAATATATGGCTAAGGGTTATCCTTAGCTACTACTTGCATCAACGATATATGCAGTGGGTTCTGGAAGTTTGGCGAAATCAGGGCTTGTATCACTAACGACATGAACAAGGCCAACCATGAATATTCCTATGGTGGCAATGAAAAATGTAATCATAAAAAACGAACGAAATAAATGTACCATAAGATGTACCCCAGCTTTTCTATCTTTAGTTGTGATTAAGAATTATCACAACCGCTCTGAATGTTTTGTGAGATCTTCATTCAGGTTATATTCATAAAACTTGGCCCTTTAAGCGGGGTGATTTAGTTGACGTTTCAATTTTGATGGAGCACAACTGGTCTATGATAGAAGTTACCGCGATCCAATGTACGAGAGTTATCGACATTATTATCGGTTAGTTTGTAAAAACTGACCGTGCGTTCTCCTATTTTCTCATTGTAAAAAAACAAGAACAAACCGGTCAGGTCTATACGCGGCATTTGGCTTGTGGTTGAAAGAGAAACGACGAATATCTGAAGGGTTTATCAATGGCCGCCAAGGCAACTCCACAGCTTTACAATACGCTGACACGCAATAAGGCAGCATTTTCTCCGATTGATCCGGAAAATGTGCGCCTCTATGTGTGTGGCCCAACGGTTTATGATTTCGCCCATATTGGTAATGCCAGACCTGTGATTGTGTTTGATGTGCTGTTTCGATTGCTGCGCGATCTTTATGGTGCTGACAAGGTGACCTATGTGCGAAATATCACGGACGTTGACGACAAGATAAACGCGCGCGCGCTAGAGATGCATGGTGAGGCGATAAAAGCGGGCACAATGAGCCTGAATGATGCCATTCGTGAAGTGACAGAGAAAACAGCTAATCAGTTCCAAAGCGATATGGCGGCGCTTGGGTGTCTTGATCCTTCACATCAGCCCCGCGCGACTGAAAACATTGCTGAGATGATTTCGATCATTCAAACGCTGATTAACAAGGGCCATGCTTATGTTGCGTCAGGTTCTGAGGGGCGTGAAGTACTCTTTCGTGTTGGTTCAATGGGCGCTTATGGGGAGTTGTCAAAACGCAAGCTTGAAGATCAGCAAGCAGGTGCACGTATTGCCGTAGAGGATCACAAGGAAAACGCGGGTGACTTCGTACTTTGGAAGGCATCAGATGAGAACACACCGGGCTGGGATGCCGCTTTTGATCTATCTGGCGAAAGTGTTGCGATTTATGGTCGTCCGGGTTGGCACATTGAATGTTCAGCGATGAGCGAGCGCTATTTGGGCAAGACCTTTGATATTCATGGTGGTGGGATTGATCTGGTTTTTCCGCACCATGAAAATGAAATCGCTCAATCCTGCTGTGCTTTTGGTGTTGAGCATATGGCCAAGGTATGGATGCATAATGGATTTTTGCGGGTTGAAGGCGAGAAGATGTCAAAGTCGCTTGGCAATTTCATTACCGTTTATGATCTGTTGCATACGGAAAATGTAGGTGGGCGCAAATGGCCGGGAGAGGTGATCCGTTTTGCAATGTTGATGACCCATTACCGGGAGCCGATTGACTTTAGTGTGAAGCGTTTGCAGGAGGCTGAAAACACGCTTCGGCGCTTGCAGCGTCGCGCAAAAGAGGGTGATGATTTTGGCGAAGATAGCGGCTTCTATGATGCTCTTTTTGATGATGTGAATACATCTATGGCTCTGCATTCTCTTGCTGATATGTCAGGCAAGGTGTTGATGAATGCGCTGACATTTCTCAGCTTGTCAGTGGAATCAGATATGAGTGGCGTGGATGAGGCAGCGATAGAGGAACAAATTTCAGCGCGTCTTGCTTTGTTGAAGGCCAAAGACTGGGCGGGTGCGGATGAAATTCGCGATGCGCTTCTGGCTGATGGCATACAGTTGAAAGACGGCAAAGACCCTGAGACCGGCGAACGCACCACCAGCTGGGAGGTGAAGCGATGAGTGAGACGAAAGAGCGACTTTATATTTTTGACACCACATTGCGCGATGGGCAGCAAACGCCCGGTGTTGACTTCTCGCTGGCTGATAAAATTCAGATCGCAGAGATGCTCGATGAGCTTGGCATTGATTTCATTGAGGGCGGATATCCGGGAGCAAATCCGACAGACACAGCTTTTTTTGAAGAAAAGCGCACCAAGGATGCGATCTTTACTGCTTTTGGTATGACCAAGCGGGTTGGCGTCTCGGCTTCCAACGACCCTGGCCTTGCCACACTTTTGGCCGCAAAAGCAGATGCTGTGTGTTTTGTAGCGAAAGCTTGGGACTATCATGTGAAGGTCGCGCTTGGATGCACGAATGAAGAAAACATAACGGCACTCAAAGAAAGCATTGAGACGGCGCGAGATGCCGGTAAACGCGCGCTGCTTGATTGTGAGCATTTCTTTGATGGCTATAAAGCCAACCGTGATTATGCACTTGCTGTTGCGCGTGCTGCCTATGAAGCAGGGGCCGAATGGGTTGTGCTATGTGACACCAATGGTGGCACTTTGCCGCATGAGATTTCCGAAATTGTGGCTGATGTGAGCGCCCATATACCTAACGATAGTTTAGGTATTCATACTCACAATGATACGGGTAATGCAGTTGCTAATACGTTGGCTGCGGTGCGTGCTGGCGTGCGCCATATCCAAGGCACATTAAACGGCATTGGCGAGCGATGCGGCAATGCAAATTTGGTATCACTCTTACCAACGCTGCTATTAAAAGATGAGTTTTCTTCGAATTTTGAGCTTAATGTATCGATTCAGCAAATAGAAAAAATAACAGCAATATCAAGAAGTTTCGATGAGATTCTAAATCAATCTTCGAGCAAGCAAGCGCCCTATGTTGGCTCGTCTGCCTTTGCGACAAAAGCAGGTATTCATGCCTCTGCAATTGTCAAAGAGCCAGAGACATATGAGCACATACCGCCGGAAAGCGTTGGCAATAAGCGCAATGTTATGGTGTCTGATCAGGCTGGTAAATCTAATCTGATTTCTGAGTTGACGCGTATGGGTATTGATGTGGAAAAAGGTGACAAGCGGCTTGATGGCTTGTTGCAGGAAATTAAGCAGCGCGAAGCTAACGGCTATTCTTATGAGGCGGCGGGGGCGTCGCTTGAAATTCTTGCGCGTAGTCGTCTTGGTGGGGCCGCGCGTTTTTTCGAGGTTGAAGGTTTTCGCGTAGCGGTTGAACGTCGCTTTAATGCTTTGGGTGAGGTGACCACCTATTCAGAGGCCATTGTTAGAGTGAGTGTTGACGGCAAGGAGTGTCATTCGGTTGCTGAAGGTAATGGTCCAGTCAATGCGCTTGATGTGGCTCTTCGAAAAGATCTTGGAAAATATCAACATCTGATCGATGATTTGGAACTTGTTGATTTCAAGGTACGTATATTGAACGGGGGCACAGAGGCGATTACCCGAGTTCTTATTGAAAGTAGGGACAGTAAGGGTAATCAATGGTTCACTGTTGGGGTGTCTGAGAACATTATAGATGCCTCTTTCGCAGCGTTGGTGGATTCTGTGCGGTACAAATTACTCAAAGAAAATGTCAACGCTTAGTGGGCGACGTCAGATTAATTTGCTGATGAGATCATCGTTTAGTGGTTCAGTTTTTTGCAAAGCTTCAGTTAGCATGGGAATAATTTCATCGGCTGATTTTGCTCTCAGTGGGTCGATATCAGGCTCACGGTAGATGAACGACTGAGCTTTCATATGTGATATTAATTCGATAAATGGCTGCCAGAAATTATCAAAGTCAGCGAGTACAATCGGTTTTTTGTGCTGTCCGAGTTGTTCCCATGTGAGCTGCTCAACAAGTTCTTCAAGTGTGCCAATGCCACCTGGTAAGGCAACAAAGGCATCGGCGCTTTCAAACATATGCATTTTCCGTTCATGCATATTCTTGGTTATTATTAAGGTATCTAGTTTTTCAGAAAATTCAGCTACCCCACTGATCTTATATAAAAATTCAGGAATAATTCCTGTTACTTTGCCGCCGTTATCTAGTGCACCATTTGCTACCGCGCCCATTAGACCTAAGTGACCGCCGCCATAGATCAAGCGTATATTGTTATCAGCTAATTGCTTGCCCAAGGCGTAAGTTTGCTCCTCATAAAGTGGATTTGAACCGCTACGTGAACCGCAAAACACGCATATGCTTTTTAGTTGATTCATCTGTGATTTCCCCATTTGATGATGCTTGTGTATTATAAACTAATGATCACGGCTATTTTCTATTTTAACAGGGGTGATCAAATATTTGATTTCGTTTGAGAATATTACAAACGCGACTAAAAACTTCTTAGGTATGAACTTGGGTGGAGTAAAGTCAGGTTATCGACATGAAAAATTATCGTGTACATTTATCAGTATTGGCGGCTTTTTCTGTAGCGTTATTTGGTTATTTTTATTTTGGTGGTTTTGGATTACAAAACTCATCTGTTGAGACCTCATCATTGGTTGATCCTGTAACGAAGCGAAGCGGAGATT
Organism: Hyphomicrobiales bacterium; assembly: GCA_039989895.1. Classification (NCBI taxonomy): domain Bacteria; kingdom Pseudomonadati; phylum Pseudomonadota; class Alphaproteobacteria; order Hyphomicrobiales; species Hyphomicrobiales bacterium. Next base: position 996,378 of record JBDXGY010000006.1, on the reverse strand, counting down.
CCAGTACTGATACGACGCAAAGAGGCGCATCACAAAAAGCTTCTAGGCCTAATGTTGAACGAGAACGTACTTCACCTGATACTGCAGCACAAAGGGAGCCAGCGCCGAAAGATGTTGCCGCGCTAGAGGGGCTTGGAGGGATTGAAGATAATTCAGATAGCCCTAGTTTCGATGTTGTTCGAGTCGAGCAAACAGGCGAGACATTAATCGCAGGGCAGGCCGCGCCAAATTCAAAAGTTCTTATTGAGAAAAATGGCGAAGTCATTGCTGAAACAACGGCCGATGCCGCGGGTGCTTTTGTCGCTTTACCTCTTGATGCGATCAAGGGCGAAAACAATCAAGTTGTTATTCGATCTGTAGATGCGGATGGAACCGAGAATGTTTCTAACCAGAGTGTCGCAATTGGCGTGCCGGAAAAGGGTGAACCATTGGTTGCCTTGGTGGAGCCGGGCAAGGCGATTGAAATTCTTCAAAAACCAAAAGCCCAACAACTGGCAAAAGTTGAGCCACCAAAAGAGGTAATATCAAGGAACACCGAAAGTGATGACGGCAACTTGGTTGAGGAGGCTTCTTCACTGACAGAAAGTAAGAGGGCTAGAGAATTGGCAAAAGAGGCACTTGTGGCCAAATTGGAAACTAATTCTGTCGCCAACGAGGTGCGAGAGAGTGTGAATGTGCCATCACAAACTGCTGAGGAAACCAGGCGTGTGGCCCGACTTTTAAAACCGGATGAGTTCGCGGATGAAGATGTTTCAAGTCCGGCAGATAGCACTGTTCGTTCCGATAGTTCGTCAGAGGATGAGGGCGGGAATAAACAGCCAAAAGATAAGCTCGTGGAAGACACAATCGCGAATGAAAAGCGCGACAACGCAGCCTCCGCACCTAGTGAGGCACTAGATGAAGCAGCTTCAAAAGTAGAAAAAGAAACAGCCCCCAAACCACAAGCACCAACAGTTTCCGTTGAAGCTGTTGAGGTGGATGGTGACAAGGTCTTTATTGCTGGCGAAGGAAAAGCAGGCAGCTCCGTGCGAGTCTATATTGATAGTCTATCTATCGGAGATGTGAAGGTGGGTCAGAATGGTCGCTGGCTATTTGAAGATAAACAGGCTGTAGGGCCTGGTGAACATACAATTCGCGTAGATCAAATAACGACATCAACCGGAAGTGTTAGTGCTCGTGCCGAAGTTCCTTTTGTGGTCGAGGACTTAACATTATCCGACCTTGCTAATGCTGGGAGTAATACGGTCATCATTCGGCGCAACGATAACTTGTGGACGATTGCCCAACGCCTTTATGGGGATGGACTGAAGTTTACAGCGATTTACGAACAAAATCGCAATCAAATTAGAGATCCAAATCTTATATTTCCAGGTCAGACATTTACTTTGCCCGCTGAAGGGAGCAAGGCTGCATCTCAAAACTAAACGTCGCTTTAGCCTATACGTGTGATTGACTAGGCCGCAGTTTCTCTTATCTAGCTAATAAGATGTAAGATCGAACTAAAGTGACTTAGCGCTCATACGGCAGCACGGTGAACCTTTGCAGAAATTTCAGGGATATTCATGAGATCAATCCAGCCTGCAAATGATAAGGCGGATATTAACGCTTCAAAAAACCAAGACCACGCGCCTAAAATTAAGGCCGATGGTAGTGATTATCATACCATAAAGAACCTGTGGCCCTATATCTGGCCGTCAGACAGGAAAGACCTGCAATGGCGTGTGGCTGTTGCGATGGTGTATCTTGTCATCGGCAAGATCATAACGGTTCTGACACCCTATACCTACAAATGGACAACTGATGCGCTGGTGGGTGAGGGTGATCAACCGGATTTTCTGCCAGTTTGGCTGGCCGTTCCGGTTATGCTCGTGGTGGCTTATGGTCTAACGCGCGTCCTTGCGATGGTTTTCAACCAAATCAGAGATGCTTATTTTGCGCGTGTTGGGCAACATGCCGTGCGGCGGTTATCTCAAAGAACATTCAGACATATGCACAAGCTGTCGCTGCGCTTTCATTTGCAAAGACGCACTGGTGGCTTATCCAGAATTATTGAACGTGGCGTCAAAGGCATCGAGTCTATTGTTCGGTTCAGCATTCTATCTGGCTTCCCTACGCTCCTTGAGTTTGCTTTTATGGCTGCCGTTTTCGCGTGGCAATTCGGTTTTTCTTATGTGGCAATTCTTGGCCTCATGGTTTGGTGCTACACGTGGTTTACTGTGCGCGCTAGCAATTGGCGTATCAATATTCGCCGTGAAATGAACAACTCTGATACAGATGCCAACACCAAAGCGATTGATTCATTGTTGAATTTCGAGACGGTGAAATATTTTGGCAATGAAGATATGGAGGCAGAGCGCTTTGATCGCTCTATGGCTCAATATGAGAGCGCTGCCGTGCGCGTTTGGACATCACTCGCGTGGTTGAATATCGGCCAGACGGTCATTTTGTCCATCGGAATGGCGGCTTGCATGATTTTATCAGCATTGGCCGTGCAAAATGGGACGCAGACGATTGGTGACTTTGTCATGATCAATGCGCTGCTTATTCAACTTGCTATACCGCTTAATTTCATAGGATTTGTCTATCGCGAAATCAAACAGGGGTTGACCGATATAGAAGAAATGTTCGCGCTTTTGGAAGTTGATGCAGAAATCAAAGATGATCCGGACGCCAAAAAATTGGAAGTGACTGATGGGGCCATTCGATTTGAAAATGTTGTCTTTTCCTATGATCCTGATCGCCCAATTCTGAAGGGTATCGATTTTGACGTGCCTGCTGGTCATACGGTCGCGATTGTTGGCCCTTCTGGTGCAGGAAAATCAACCATCTCTCGGCTTTTATTTAGGTTTTATGATGTCACCAGCGGGCGCGTCATGATTGACGGGCAAGATGTGCGTGATGTGACACAAAAATCCTTGCGCGCGACTATTGGTATGGTGCCGCAGGATACCGTGCTTTTCAATGATACAATAGCTTACAATATCCGTTACGGGCGCATTGATGCGAGTGAAGAAGAGGTTGTTGAGGCGGGGCGCATGGCGCAGATCTCTGATTTTATCGAGGCACTGCCTCAAGGTTTTGCAACAGAAGTGGGGGAGCGTGGGTTGAAGCTTTCTGGCGGTGAGAAACAGCGTGTTGCAATCGCTCGAACGATCTTGAAGGCGCCACCTATTTTGCTGCTTGATGAGGCCACATCCGCGCTTGATACGCACACAGAGCGAGAAATACAATCAGCCCTTGATGTGGTTTCCCAAAACCGCACAACGCTTGTTATTGCCCACAGGCTGTCAACAGTGATTGAGGCCGATGAGATTATTGTTTTGAAAGAAGGTGAAATCGCTGAGCGCGGCAAACATAGCGAGCTTTTGGATAATGGCGGCCTTTATGCTTCTATGTGGGATCGACAGCGAGAAGCGTCTGAGGCTGAAGAGCGTTTGCGGGCCGTGCATGAAAATGACGCAGGCTTTGTGACGCGAGGTACAAAGGCTGACGAATTGATTAAGCGATAGTCTTCGCGGATGAAAGCATCTTCGCTCTTTTCATTTGAGGCATTTGGTGTCAGAACACTTTAAAAGCCATAGCATAAAGTCATTCCATGTCAGTTATAGATTCTGTTCGCTCCGCTCTCGTTCCTATACATAAAGAGGGATATAAATTCATAGCCATTGCAGCCATTGCTTCTTTTGCTTTGAGCTTCTTTTGGGAGCCGTTGCTTTGGGTCGGTTTAATTATAACCGCATGGGTTGCCTATTTCTTCCGTGATCCACCAAGAGTAACACCGCTAGACAGTTCGCTTGTTGTTAGTCCTGCGGATGGGCGCATCAGTCTCATTGGTTATGCTGTGCCTCCTGTTGAGCTAGGTCTTGGGGACGCACAGATGATGCGAGTGTGTGTATTTATGAATGTTTTTAACTGCCATGTGAACCGCGCACCGATTACGGGAACAATAAAGAAAATAGCCTATAAAAAAGGTCTGTTCCTCAATGCTGACCTGGACAAAGCCAGTGAAGACAATGAGCGCAATGGTTTGGTGATTGAAGGGGAGCATGGCACAATTGGGGTGGTTCAGATCGCAGGTCTCGTGGCGCGGCGCATTGTTTGCTGGGCGAATGAGGATGCGTCAATTTCAGCGGGCGAACGTTTTGGCCTGATTAGATTTGGATCGAGATTGGATGTATATCTTCCCGAAGGAGCGCATCCGGATGTTTATATTGGTCAAATCATGACAGCGGGCGAGAGTGTTGTGGCACGGTTTGGCGAGAAGCCAGAAGCCCGCACAGTTCGTGTAGATTAAGGGACTTTCCGTATGGAAACCGGTTTTCAGCCTTTAGACCCAACCAATGATAAGCGGCAGCGTAAGCGTCGCCAAATTCCTTATCGCGTGATCGCGCCAAATCTGGTGACCTTGTTAGGACTTTGTGCAGGTCTAACGGCCATTCGCATGGCGATTGAGGGGCGTATGGAGCTTGCGGTGAGCTTACTTGTGGTTGCTGCTGCTCTTGATGGCATTGATGGTCGGCTGGCGCGTTTTCTTAAAGGGTCGTCGAAATTTGGAGCTGAACTGGATTCGCTGACTGATTTTGTCAGTTTTGGTGTGGCGCCCGCTATTTTGCTCTTTATGTGGGGGTTGCAAGATTTCAGATCAATTGGTTGGATCGCTAGTTTGATTTTTGCCATTTGCGCAGCTTTGCGCCTAGCACGATTTAATGCTGCTATGGAAAAAACCAGCCAGCCGGCATGGCACGCACGCTTTTTTACTGGCGTGCCAGCTCCCTCCGGTGCTCTCATTGGTATGCTGCCGATTTACTTGTCGTTTCTTGGGTTTCCAGCGAATGACATCATACAGGGTCCTGTGATCTTATATGTCATTACGATTGGATTACTGATGGTCAGTAGTGTTCCAACCTATTCAGGCAAGACCTTTGGTCGCGGTGTGCCATCTGAATGGGTGGTTCCGATGATTATCGGTGTTGTCATGTTGGTCGCGCTTCTTGTCACCTATACTTGGTGGTTCTTGACGATAGGTACAGTGCTCTATCTCATCTTTATACCCATCAGCTGGCGATCATATCGACGGCTGGCAAAAGCACGCGGCTTGGGCGCATCTGAGGACTGATTTTAGATCAGGGGAATAAAGGGCACGCCGCAGGCACTTAGTAAAAAAGGCAAGCTCAATAGTATTCCGGTTTTTATGAATATCATCATGTTAGACGTTCCCACATTGTGATCGTTAAGAGCAAAATGGAGTGGTCTGAGTGATTCTACAACCATATTATTATTCTGCGGCATCTGACATTGATTGAGGGAAGGCGGTTATTTTTGCTGGTTGCCGTTCTTGTTGTGTCTCATCTACATCAGCCTTGGTATCAACTTTGGATGGGTGAGCCGTAAAAGAACGAAAAAAGTTTTTTACACTACTGATAATATTCGCAAAATTCAGAGGCACCGCCAGCATCGTTGGAATAAGAATGAGAGTGAGCAAGGTTGAAAAAGCTAATCCGAAGATAATGGCGGTAGAGAGTTGAACCCACCAGATTGATGTGATGCCGCCGATTGAGATCACTTGTTGGAAGAAGTTCAAATTGATCTGCGTCGCCATGGGTATCAAACCAGCAATGGTGGTGATTGTAGTCAGCAGGATAGGGCGCAGTCTCTGGGCTGCGGTTTTGACGATTGCATCATGAACATCAACGCCATCAGCCCGCATGCGGTTATAAGTATCCAGTAGAACGATGGCATTATTCACAACAATACCAGCCAATGCGATGATGCCTGTGCCGCTCATGATGATCGAAAATTTTTGGCCGGTTATCATCATGCCAATCAAGGCACCAAACACGGCTAGAATGACAGTCATGAGCGTCAAAATGGTTTGATAAAAGCTGTTAAACTGGGTGAGCAAAATAAGGAACATCAAGAACAGCGAACCGATCATTGCCTTGACTAGGAATTCACCAGATTCTTTTTGCTCTTCATCTGCACCACGAAAACGAAATTGAATAGCTTCATCCCATGTTTGGTCTTTGAGCCAGCTGTCGACTTCTTTTACCATGTCGTCTGGCACCATGGCGCGTCCGTCAAATTGTGCGCCGTTTACCAAATTGGCTTTCAGGTCCATGGCATAAAGGCCGTCACGTCGGGTGATCGAGGAGACTTTTGGTTTTGCCTCGCGCTTGATAAAATTGGAGATAGGCACGAGGCCGCTTGGGGTGCGCAGCTTTAGTTCATCAAGTTTGGAGAGCGTGCGTTGACGTTCTGGAAGCCGCACACGAATATCCACCTCTTCATCACTATCATCAGGTCTGTAGGTGCCGATGAGAACACCATTTGTCACCAATTGAACCATGCTGCCAATGGCCGCAACGGTTGCATTGTGGCGGGCTGCTTGTTCCCGATCAATCGTCAATTCCCATGTAGTGCCGGGTAGAGGGCGGCTATCTTCTGTGTCTTGCAGCTCATTACGGCTATCAAGATAGGTGCGTATTGTACTGACGGCGTCGACCATCTTGCCGTAGTCTGTGGATTTGACCTCAAGGCGTAAATCTTTGCCTGTTGGTGGGCCACCTTCGATTTTCTTTGGCTCCACTTTAATGCCTGGCAATTGCCGTGTTTTTTCACGAATTTGAGATTCTATCCAGATCCATGTGGGGCGCACTTTGTAGTCATCCAGCTCAAGCGATATTTCGCCTATAGCATCATTGGGCTTGTCTTGGATTTCAGCAACGCCGCTGCCGGAACCTGAGCCGTTGGTGCCCGTAGGTGAGGTGGCTGTGGTTACCGCGCTACGGATGCCGGGGATGTCGAGAATGATTGTTTCAACTTCACCCACAATATCACTGGCCTCTTTAGCAGAAAGGTTGCCACGGGCTGAGACAAAAACAATCGTGTTGTCCGGCTCTTCGTCAACGAAGAACTGAACACCACTAAAATGGGTCTGAAGGAAAAATATGGTCGCGCCACACAGTCCGATGGTGATGAGGATAACAAAAATATTGCCTATTAAATTGTTAGCAAGCCTATTGATGGTGCGAGCATAAAGACCGGTGAACCCTCGCAGTTGCCTGACGTCAAGTGGTGTATCGCCTGAAAGTAGAGTGGCATTGTGATCTATTTTAGGTTTGGTGTCGGTTCGATTGTTTGACCAGCGTGCAAAAGGAAACACTAGAGCGCCGACAAGAATGCCAACCATCGCGCTGATAACAATTTGCGCAATATTGATGAACTGTGCATCAAAATAGCCACTCAGCAATTGCGCACTCACCGTATAAAACAGTGCACCAGTAACAAAAGCTGCAATGGCAGATATGATTATAACTGCATTACGCCCAACAATACTGAAGATCTCGCCAAGTAGGGCACCTGACGCTGGTAGGAAAACCATGGCTGTGAGAAGAGAGGCCGATAACACAATGATGACCATGACCGGCAGATAGCTCATAAATTCGCCGGTAACATCAGGCCAAAATAAAAGCGGCAGGAAGGCTGCAAGTGTTGTCGCTGTCGAAGATACGATCGGCCAGAACATGAGTTTTGCCGCACGAATGTAAGCGTCATTATGGCTCATGCCTTCCGACATTTTGCGATCGGCATATTCTGTCATCACAATGGCGCCGTCCACAAGAAGGCCGACGGTTAGCACAAGGCCGAACATCACCATTATATTGACCGTGTAGCCAATCAGACCAAGAATAAGAAAGCCGACCATGAAGGACAGTGGAATTGAAAAGCCGACCAAGAGTGAGGATTTAACACCCAAGGTTAGCACAACCACGATCATGACAAGAAAAATCGCGGTCAGAATTGAGGCTTCAAGAGAGCCAAGTACTTCATAGATGAAACCTGACTTATCGAGAACAAAATCGACTTCAATCGATTCCGGCCAGTCTTTTGTGAAATTTTCAACAACCGCGCGGACTTCTTTGTTGTTGGCGATGATGTTTTGGCCAATACGTTTGACCACTGCGATCGCGATGGCAGGCTTGCCGTTCACCCGTGTTACGCTGCTTGCGTCTTTGAATGTTCGGCGCAGTTCTGCCACATCGCCCAATGTGATGACTGCTTCACCAACCTGACGGATAGGGATTTGGTTGACATTGGCCACATCTTCGACAAGCCCTGGTACTTTGAGAGCAAAACGGCCACCGTCGCTATCAAGAAAACCACCTTCTACCAGCTGATTGTTGGCGGTAACAGCGATGAGGAGTTCAGATTGATTGATCGAATAAGATTCTAATTTTTCAAGATCAATGACAACCTCAAGCAGTTCTTCACGTTCCCCTAAAAGATTAGCCTCGCGCACAGTGTTGATTGCTTCAATCTCATCTTGCAGGCGATTGGCGAGGCGGTGCAGCGTTCGCTCAGGCACATTGCCAGAAAGAGTGACAAAGATTGTTGGTTGAAGAGAGAAATTAGTTTCTGTGATGAGCGGTTCTTCCGCATTGGGTGGAAAGTCTGCCTGTGCCTGATCAACCTTATCGCGAACGTCGGCAAGGGCCTTGTCTTTGTCGAAGTCGACATTAAATTCCATTGTGACTGATGCGCCGCCTTCAAAGGCAACAGCGATGATTTCTTCAAGTCCATCAACACCGCGCAGTTCTGTCTCTAAGGGGCGAACCAGCAGGCGCTCTGCATCTTGCGGTGAGATGCCTTGTTGGACCACTTGAATGGTAAATATGGGAACATCGATGTCAGGGTTGGCTTCTTTGGGAATTGATTTGTAGACCAATATGCCAGCGATAAGCATCGCCAGCATCATTGTTATAACGGTTTTTGGACGCCGAAGAATAGCTTCCAGTGCATCAATCATTGTGAGACCTTTGCGGTTTTAAGCACGGCTTCCACCTTTTGACCTGTCGCGACATATTCTTGGCCTCGGGTAATGATTTTGGCGGTGTCGGGAAGGCCCGCAACCCACATGCCATCACGCGTGTCATTTAAAATTGTTACGGGTATAAAACTCACTATACCATCGGTGCCTACCGTTCGGGCACCCAATTGACCGGCATCATTCAAGGTCAAGGCGGACGCAGGAATGAGATGAGCGGTGTCACCTGGCAAATCGATCTTGGCTACGGCTGTCACTCCGTCACGTATTTTACTATCGCTGTTTGGGACTGCAATTTCGATGCGAAATGTTCTTGTTTCAATATTGGCGGAAGGGGAGATAAAGATAATTTCTCCTGTAACAGCTTCACCAGTGACCGTGTGCACATGGGCTTCATCACCTACATGAATGCGACCAATGAAGCGCTCGGAAACTTCAGCAATCATGTTCATTGTATCGGGTCGCATAATATTAGCGCAAATATCACCGACCTGCAGCATATCACCTACATTAGCAAAAGGGTCTTGGATAACGCCGTCGATTGGTGCTCTGATTTGGGTATGCTCAAGTTCAATTTCTGCCGCTTTCATTGCCGCTGTTGCAGCATCGACCAATGCTTTATCCTGTATGACACGTGATTTTGTCGCAAAGCCACCTTTGATCAATTTTTGGGCTGAGGTATAATCGATCTTGGCTTTTTCTAGTTCTGCCGTTCTTTGGTGCACCATCGCTTCACGGGCACCAACATTAAGCGTACAAATAAGATCGCCTTGCGCAACGCTATCACCTTTTTTGACATGGCGCGTGTTCAGGAGGCCGGTCATTTCAGAGCGAATGGCCACTTTGTCTCTAGCTTCCGTGCTGCCCCGCACTTCGATGGTGCTGATATGTTGAGTAGCGTTGAATATTTCGGCCTGTACGCGAAACAGCTTTGTTTCTTTTTTATCAAGACGCTCTGTGATGGTTGCTGGCCGCGCATCACTGCGTCCGCCTTCAATGATATCACCGGATAACATCCATCCGGCGACACCTGCTGTTAAGCCTGCTGCTATGAGATAGGATATTGGTATTGGCATTGTTCTTTTCTCTGCTTCGTGATTAGGAGGAATTATTCGGCAGCTTGTATTGTTGGTGTATTGGTTCCCGCGTGCGCTTCAAGCTCGTCACGGGTTTTGGATAAATGCCTGAGAGAATTTTCCATGCAATCCATGCCATAGCTTGTGGCCCAACGAATGCCTGCGGTGCTGTGCTTATTTTCCACGAATCCCTTGAGAAGGTCTATTTCACCTTCAAGATGTTTAACCCGTGTTTCAATGGCTTTTGTAACAACCTCTTTAGGTAAAAATTCGGCACACATTGCTACCATTAAAAATTCTGAACGGTAAACATCTTTTGCCGGTGTCTCATAGAGGCTTTCAAGAAAGTGGCTGCGACCGGCATCTGTAATGGAATAAACCTTCCTATTGGGTTTGCCAGTGATCGTCTCTTCGCGAAATGTTACAAGTCCGTCTGTTTCAAGCCGGGTGAGGGCGGGATAAATCGAGCCAAAGCTAGCATCGACAAAATGACTGTAGCGGCCCTCCGTTGACATTTTACGGATTTCATAACCAGTTGCTTCTTCGAAATAGAGAATAGCAAGACAAAGAGTTTTTACATTCATGGTGTTCCAGCTTTCATTGTATGTCGTATGCCAGCTTTTATTGTTGGTTCTAGAGTAAGTGCCGACCAGCGGTATGCTCAATAGGTATATATTGTTTATATATATATCGATTAGATACATACAAGTGGCGCTCGGTATTTTGTTTATTTTTAGGCCCCTGGTATATGAATGATGTTGTATAAATAAATTATATCAGTCTCCCATATTGGAATTACAAATAACCGCTTGAGGATTTGTGGTATTTATCGCTAGATTGTGATGAGTAGGTGAGGAAATAGTAGCGTTATATTGTAATTAAGCGTTGCATTTCTACGTTCTTTGGGGGGCGTTCTTGTTGCGTGCGATAGCTATTTGCTGCATATTTGTTGCATCCTTCGTTGTGCCCTCCAATACTCATGCTTCATCGGATTGCACGCGCTACGGGCTTGGTTTTAAGGGGCTATTGGATACCAGCACTTGCTTTGATATCAGCAGTTACATTCGTGGCGAATTGGTTATTAATGATCCTGACAATCCTGATTCAGTCCCAGATGGCGCTGAGTTCAATGCTCGAGTGCGATCGGAGGTGAAGATCCTGCGTGAGACAGAGATTGGAACGCTGGGCGCTTTTATACGTTTTCAGGCGGATTACGATCCAGAAATTTTTGATGACTTACTGGCTGGAGTAACAAGCGAAGATTTCGCTGTTGGTCTTGATGCGTTTGAGATTAGTCTTCATCGCAAGAATAGTGACTGGCAAGTTGGAGAGATCGAAAACGCCGGTGCGGTTTTCTTATCAGATGGATTTACTGATAGAGGAACTGAAAGTCTTGATGCACGCACTGGACTTGGTGGCAGTTATCAGCGGGTAATTTGGGATACTAAGGTTCGCTTTTCCATCAATGACCCTCGTGAAAGCACGGATGCAATACCGGTCAGTCCGAATTTTGGCATTGGGGCCTCACGTAAAGTAGGTCCGTTGGTTTTGGGTGCGGGTGCGGCCTTAATCAACGTCGACGATGTGTCATCTATATCAACGTCATTTGGAACACCACGCTTAAGCGGGCCGGTCATTTTAAGCTCGCGCGCTACATTTGGTTTCGGTCTTGGCTTCGATGTAAAATATGAGGGAGAAGCTTTAAAAACTTTCGCAGGCATAACCTATACGAAAAATGCTGCGAATGATGTTATTTTTTCGTTTTCAGACGGTTTTGACGCTGTATCTTTTTACGCAGGATTGAGTAAGAAAATTTCTCAGAATTTAACATTCAACACTGATGTTTCTTATGTAACTGCAGTTGAAGATGGGTTGCGAGATTTAAATGGATTTGAGGCTGCTATTAACTTGACTTGGCAACCGATTGCTAATTGGTTCTTGCTGGGTGAAATTGGCCTCGATAGTGTTGATGATTTTGGTGCAGGGGAAGATTTCTTTTTTAACAATGATAAGAATAACACTGTTGATTTTCTATTTCAGGTGAGGCGAGATTTTTAAGTTGAACTTTCAAGCCGTGTGACAATTTAGGGTTGCATTATGGTTGTGCTCGCATTAACAGTTAGTTAAGGGTATGGCGAATGTTGTTTGCACCGTCCTTTGAAGAAGAATTGGAATTTGTGCAGTATTAGTTAGGGGAATTAGGTTAAATGTGGAATTATCGTCCTTCGGCTTGGGTATGGCCAGGTATTTTTGTTGTTGGTTTGTTGACCGTGGTTGCAATGCTCTTCAAGGCTGGACCGATAGAACGTGATCTAACTGAAAGAGCGTTAAACAATCTTTCTAACCAGCATTCATGGGCTAAGGTTGAGCTTGATGGCCGTAACCTTGAACTTTCTGGACTTGCTCCAAGTAAAGCCGATCAAGATAGCGCTGTAGCAGCTGCTGATGGTGCTTTTTTTAATCGCGAAAGTGGTACGTGGGGCGTTCGGGTCGTGGATGGCACTGGTGTTAAACAGTTGTCGGTTCAATCACCTTATGCCTTTAATGCAGAGCGTAAAGACAATGTCGTGCGTTTATCAGGAAGCATTCCAGCAGAAAGCATGCGCTCGGGATTGGTCGAGAAAGCATTGTCCACTGTTCCTGGAGCAACCGTAAAAGATGATTTGACTCTTGCGTCTGGCGCACCTGAAAAATTTGGCGATAAAGCAAATTTTGCAATTGGTCTCCTTAAGGACACGAGTGAAGGCAAAGCTTCAATAAGTGATTCAAATTTAGATCTTACGGCTCGAGTGGAAGATGCGCAGATTTCTAAAGCACTGCAATTGAAATTAAATCCGACGATTTCCAATGGCTTGATTGCTCGCAACATAAAAATCGATGCTCCAGAGCCTAAGGTTGCTGTGGTTGCACCACCTGCTGCCAAGGTTATTCCAGCGCCGCCAGTTCCTGTTGACTATGCAATTAGTATGGAAAAGACATCTTCTGGCGTGCATTTGGGTGGTTTTGCGTTATCTGAAGAAATGCGCAAGAATTTGGTTGATAGCGCAAATAAACTCGATGCTGGTACGGTTACCGAAGACCTGAAAATCAGTGATTCCGCGCCGCAAGAATACTCAGCGCTAGGGGGTTATGGAATTGGTCTCTTGTCACAGCTGAATAGCGGCTCTGTTAAAGCGGATGGAAAACAAGTTTCCATCACAGGAGTTGCTCCAAACCCTACGGTCTTGGATAAAGTTAAAAGTGATATTCAGGATTTGCCGGGTGGTTTGTCGCTGAAGTCTGCTGATCTGTCTGTGGTGAATGTAACGCCTTACATATTCTCAGCGATCAAGAATAGTTCTCAAGTTATACTGAACGGCAATGTGCCTTCGCAAACCGCTAGAGATGGATTGTTGGCACAAGCAAAAAACCAAGGCTTTGATGATGTGGTTGACAAGATGAAAATCTCAGCTGGTGCACCAGCAGGGTTTGAAGGGTCTTCGAATTATGCTGTTAAGATGCTATCACATTTTAGCGACGGATCAGCATTGGTTTCTGATGATAGGATTGTCGTAGATGGTTCTGCAGCAACACTTGATTCTTATGATGCCGCTAATATCGCATTAAAGACGCCGCCTGAAGGATTCAATATTATCTCTAGTAATTTGGATTTGCCGGTTGTTTCACCTTATACATGGAGAGCATCGTTGAAAGATGATGTGGTCACAGCATCTGGTCTTATGCCCGATGCAGAAAGCCAAGCGGCTGTTAAACCTGCTTTGGATTCTTTAGCTCTCGGTGGACCAGTAGTCGACAATACGCGTCTCGCAGATGGTAATCCTGAAGGGCTTGTTTGGTCCGATGGTGCACAATTTGGTACTCGCATATTGCGGGATCTAAAGTCTGGTACAGCATCCATCAGTGACGGGGTTTTATCAGTATACGGTAAAGCAGCGACACCAGCTAGTTATGAAGCTGCTATAGCGTCGACTAAAGGTACGTTGCCTGCAGGCTTAGTACTAGGTGATGTTGAGATAGATTTACCGGTTGTTTCGCCTTATGTCTGGAGAGCATCGTTGAAAGATGATGTGGTAACAGCGTCTGGGTTTATGCCTGATGCTGATAGTCAAGCAGCGGTTAGATCTGCTTTGGATTCTTTGGCTCTCGGTGGACCAGTAGTCGACAAAACGCGTCTCGCAGATGGTAATCCTGGAGGGCTTGTTTGGTCCGATGGTGCACAATTTGGTACTCGCATATTGCGGGATCTAAAGTCTGGTACAGCATCCATCAATGAAGGGGTTTTATCGGTATACGGTAAAGCAGCGACACCAGCCAGTTATGATGCTGCTATAGCGTCGACTAAAGGTACGTTGCCTGCGGGCTTAGTACTAGGTGATGTTGATATAGAACGACCTACTGCTTCTCCTTTCAAAATTGCCGGACGTCAGAACGGTGAGACAGTTTGGATCAAGGGTTATGTTCCTAGCGCAGCAAGCGGTCAAAAGATTGTCGACAATGCTAAAGGTAACTTTGGTGGAGCGCTCGGTGGCGCTGATTTGACAATTGCAAATGGTGCACCTGGTGGTTTTGATGATGCAGCCAAGGTTGCTGTGCTATCTTTGAGTAAATTATCCAAAGGATCATTTGAGATAGTCGATAAACAAGCAACATTATGGGGTATTGTGCCTGTTGAAGGTTCGCTTGAGGGAGTTCAGTCGCAGTTTGAAAAAGGTATGCCTGCAGGATTCAGTGCTGAGGCAATCTTGACGCAAACACTGCCACCTCCACCAGTGGAACCTGAACCAGCACCTGCACCTGTTGCAAAAAAGCCAGAAGCATGTAGCGCCAGCGTTATTTCTGCCGTGACAAACAATACCATCAATTTCCAGTCCGGTCGGGCAACGATTTTGTCGGAAAGCTTTGGATTGCTTGATAATATTGCAGAACTAGTGATTAGTTGTCCTACTGCACGCTTTGAAGTGGCTGGTCATACAGATTCAGACGGTTCAGATGCATCCAATCAAAGATTGAGTGTTGCGCGTGCAGAAGCGGTTGCTGAGTACCTAACGCGTGCAGGGGTGGACACTAGTCGTCTAGTCGCTGTAGGCTTCGGTGAAAGTAAGCCGATTGCTGGTAATGATACAAAAGAAAATAAAGCGCTTAATCGGCGCATAGAATTTAATCTTATTGCAGAATAAGTAGGGGGAACTATGGACTATTTAATTTCACAATTGTGGTTGTTTTTATTGCTGGCTTTCATCGCAGGTTTGGTGGTTGGCTGGTACACATGCAAACCAAAAGCGGTATAAGGAGTACATTTAATGTTCATGTTAGTAATACAATCACTTCTTCTCATTGCTTTGGCATATTTGATCGGCTGCCTGTTGGGTTGTCTTTTAAAACGGATTTTCGGCAGCACACCGGAACCACGTTATGTACCGGCAGCTAAACCAGTGGCCAAAACGAATATGGCTCCAGCAGCCGCAGCAGCAACAGCAGTTGCAGCAACAGCAGCTGTTGCTACAAGGGCGCCAGCTTCTAAACCAAAGGCTGCACCGAAGCCTAAACCAAAAGCTGCACCGAAGCCTAAACCAAAAGCTAAGCCAGTTAAGCTGACAGCAGCTCAATTGAAAAAAGAAGAAGCTGAAGCAAATGCAAAACTTGCAGCTCTACCAAAAGGCGCAAGCGCAGCTGACAAAGCGAATGCGGTTGGTAAGAAGCCACGTGGTTTGCCTAGTGCACGCGCGGGCGGGGCGGATGACTTGAAGCTTATCAAAGGTGTCGGCAAGGTTATTGAGGGTAAGCTCAATGCAGAAGGCATTTGGCATTTTGATCAGATATCAAAATGGGGCCGTCCTGAGATTCAATGGTTTGATGCATTCTTATCTTTTAAAGGCCGGATTGACCGCGATGAGTGGATCAAACAGGCTGGCATTTTGGCCAAAGGTGGCACGACCGAGTTTTCTAAACGCGCAGCAAAAGGCGAGGTTGCCTCTTCTGCCGGTGGCGCATCGAAGAAAAAGAAAAAATAAAAGACGCTCTCAAAGTGGATATTGGAAGCCCGGCTTAACAGCCGGGCTTTTTTGTTATGAAAGTTTCGGTGAGCTACTTAAAGCATCATACGCGGCCAGCATTTTCGAGATTGATAAGCCTAGGTATCTATATATTTAGATCGCACCAAAGATACTAATTAACCATTTGTTACGCATAACATTATGACTTTATATTATGTGTAAACTTGTTTTAGGTTAACTTAACGATGGAATCAAAGTCGTTGCATTAAGGATTCAATGCGGTTGAGTCTGGATAGGTTTATCTGAAGATATAATTCGAGCAAGAAGCGTGCATTAGAGGGACTAAAAAATAGGCAAAAGCATAATTATGAGTCAGCGAAAACCTAATCTGAAGTATTTTTGCAACTGTTTTTTGGTTGTTGGAGGTTTCTTCAAAAAACATAGGGAAATGTAGATTGTATTATTCAATTTTCCCTTATTGTTAGCGACATATCTCGACAATGGCTTGATCGAATATCACCTAAGGAAATCGAAGCCTCCCCCTTCGATTGAACGCACATTCAAGGACATCCAAGATGGATAAATTCAAAACATATTTGCTATCAACATTTCTCGTGTTGGGTTTCGCAACAGCAGGTCATGCTGCTGACTTAGAAGCAGTTGCAACAGAAGCAGCACCAGAAGCAGAAGAAAAATCATTCTTACCTGGTTCGTTTTCTGCATCTGCAGGTTTCTACACTGATTATCGCTTCCGTGGTCTTTCGCAAACAGATGAGGAAGCCGCTGTTCAAGGTACTATTGAATGGTCAGTAGACACACCTGTAGAGGGTGTAAGCCTGACACTTGGTGCTTTTGGCTCGAACATTAACTTCACACCAAATACTGGTGCTCCAGATGATGGATCAATTGAAATTGACTATTATGGTTCTTTGTCTGGTGAGTATAATGGCATTGGTTGGAGTGTTGGCGGTATTTATTACCAATATCCAGATGCGTCTAATTCATTGAACCAAGATTTCTTCGAGTTCACATTAGGCACGAGCTACAGCATCACAGATGATTTTGGTGTTGCACTAGACTACGCCTTCTCACCTGAATTTTTTGGTGACACTGGCGAAGCTCATAACGTAAGAGGCAGTGCTTCTTATAACCTATCATTTATTCCTTCGCCTTTTCCACTCAGCTTAGCTGGCGGCTTAGGCTATCAAGAGTTTGAAGGCGATGGTGATTATTTCTATTGGGATATTGGGCTATCAGCTGAAATCCATAAGAACGTATCTCTAAGTGTTCAGTATATTGACACTGACACGGAGCTTGTTTTCGAAGACAGAGATATTGCTGATTCAACTGTTGTTGGTTCTATTTCTGTAAGCTTCTAAAGTTCACATTAAGTCCAAAAAATAAAATCGGCCTTGGCATATGCTAGGGCCGATTTTTTATGCCTATTGCTAGCATTATGTACAGTTTCGTCCAGTATGCGACCGTGCGAAAATTCAAAGAATTTTAATGCTGGTTTTGATCTAAATTAGCGAGCAGAGTTTTAATCTCATAGACCACGGCATCATTCATCAAATTGGGTACATGCCCCTCATCAGGAACTGTGATGCTGCGCATTGTCGGGTGAGCTCGGTCCATTGTTTCAAGTGCTTCTTGCGACAATAAATCGGAATTTCCACCTCTGATAACGAGCATAGGCTTAGAGCGTAGTGCCATGAATTGCGGCCATAAATTTGGTGGGGGGTCATCCGCCGATATGGTTGAAAGCGTTTTGGCAAGGGCAGGGTCAAAATCAATTTTAGGCAAACCGTCTTGATTTTTGAATGTTAAACGCGCCGCTCGGTTCCAGTCGTTGGCTGTATAATTTGGGAAACTGCTTTTATGGATAGAGCGCAAAATGTCAGCAGCATCATCCCAACTGCGAGGGAGTGGCATATGCGAGACATAATTTTTAATTTTTAAAAGACCGGTAACATCAATCTGCGGGCCTATGTCATGCAGAATAACGCCGGAAATTATACCTGGTCGCATCGTGCTGAGAAGCATGGCGATGATACCGCCACGCGAGGTGCCCAATATGGCGACATCTTTGAGGCCAGCGGCGACAATTGCATTCAACACATCTTGAGCTTCGGTGAGTATATTATAGTTTGTCCAGTTGCGGTCATAATCAGAGCGGCCACGTCCGCGGTAGTCCAGCGCTAAAACGCGACGGGGCGCTTTTTCGTCTAGGCTGAGTAATGCTGCGATTGCTTCAAAATCACGCGTTGAGCGGGTGAGGCCTGGTAAGCAGACAAGTGGAACATTCTCAGATAAACGATCACCATAATCGACCCCACAAATGGTTAGATCATCCATTGTACGGAATGAAAATTCACGCCAAATATCGCTGTTATTAGTCGAAAGCACGAGAAATCCTTATGAGAGGAATATTTAGGGGAAAGTCATATTGTAATGATAAAGCAAGAACAAGCCAAAAGACTATGCTGTTCCCTTAAGACGGTATGCCGCCATTTAAATCGCGTCGAATAGTCAAGGGAGCATTTTCAAGACGGTGACGATAAACTTGATAGTTTTCCATCACGCGCTGTACATAATTGCGGGTTTCGGAAAACGGAATAGCCTCTACCCAGTCAACGGCATCAATTGCATTCTTACGTGGGTCACCAAAACGGGTAATCCATTCGCTTGAACGACGCGGGCCAGCGTTATATCCAACAAAGGCTAGGGGATATGAACCGCCAAAGCGTTCAATCAGCGAGCTTAAAAATGCGGTGCCAAGCCGTGCATTATATCCAGCATCACGAGTCAGTAGTTCGGGCTTAAAAGGTATGCCGATAGAGCGGGCTGTCTGTTTAGCAGTTCCTGGCAAAAGTTGCATCAAACCACGCGCATCAGCATGGCTGACTATTGCTTTATTGAAGGCGCTTTCTTGGCGCGCAATAGCATAGGCCAGCGCTTTTTTGTTGTTGGATATGCGGGCGCTTTTGGGGATAGCGCCAAGTGGGAAAGCGAGCCTTTGTACCGCTATCCCACGGCCAGTGGCTATTTTCCCTATTTGCAGTGAGATGCGATACAGTTTGTTTTTGTCTGCCAGTGAGGCCAGCAATGTTAATTCTGCCGGACTTGTCAGGGTTTGTGCAAGATGGCGATAGAAGATGCTGGTGCGTCCCGTTTGTCCTGCTTCATTGAGCCGCTTTATAACCTTTACAAAGCCATTGGCGTTAAAGCTAAGCTTGGCGCTATCTGTCGCGGGCAGGCGTGGCAGTCTGATGGAATTGTGCCCCATTGCTTGAAGGGCTAGCTGGCCATAGTAGGTATGCGCATAACGACCTGCCGCTTTGTAATGATTGATCTCTTGAGTTCTGTTGCCAGATGCTTGATATGCTCGTGCCATCCAGTATAGCGCTCTTGATTGTGATAGTGGTCTGCTGGAGATTTGTTGAATGGCTTTAAAATGCTGTAAGGCAGCAGATGGATTATTCAAGAAGCGTAGTGCATACCAGCCGCTATGAAACTCAGCATCTACCCTTGAAACAGCACGTTTGGCAGCATGATTTGAGGCGATGTTATAGGCAAATTTTGGATGACCTGCTTCAAGCACTTTGCGCGAAACAATGCGGCGTTCAATCCACCATTCATCGGGATCAACCAATACGTTTTTTGCTGTGGGGGCAGCCATCATCACTTTTGCGGCTTCGAGCCATTTATCGGCCCGCCGAAGGTGTTGTACCTTTGCAAAGAAATAACCCGGCTCCCGTTTGGCGCTTGCGGGTAAATTGGCAAGAAGCTGACCTGCTTTGGATTGTTTTCTAATAACTGCAACACGCGCCTTCGTGAGTGCTTGGTCAGATTTTGAAAGACGTGGCAAAAGTCTAAGTGCGCCATTGGCACGTTCATCATAGAGCAGTCGTTCTGCTCGTGCTTTATGATGGCGCTGACTGAGGAGGGTGCCATATTGATTGAGGATTTGACGCTCGAGTACCGCTGTAAAGTTCTGACTTACCCAGTAATCACGGATAAGTACGGCTGCGCGATTGCGATCTCCAGCGTTGAGAAAGGATTGCACCTGAAGCAATTTTCCTTCCTCACTGGAAGGGCGTGCGGGTAGGGCGCGGGCCACAGAGCCGTTAGCACGCCCTGCTTTCACAAGTGTGTTTTCTTGTGCAAGCGCCATGGTTGCTTGGCCCGGCCAGTTTGCGATTTTTTTCTGGGTGTTGCGTAATGTCTCGTGAGAGTAACCGCGCGATGATGTTGTCGCAATCATCCATTGTGCAATCTTAATGTCCAGTGGATGAGAAAGTTGTGCTTTTAGTTTAAGAGCGAGATCTCCGTCTTTTCGATCGAATGCATCGAAGAATGATTTTAGCTGTTGAACCGAGGCGCCATTGGTCGGTCGGACAGCAAAAGTACTCGATGTTGATGCTTGGGTGGTTAGGCTATTTGTTCGCGTGAGATCGGTGAATACAGGCTTTTGCTTTGGAATAGGTGTAAGGGTGGTCGCCAAGCCAATTGATGCTGGCACCACGAACAGCATAGATATGCAGCTGGTTTTTAATAGTGTTAAACCAGCTTGAAAAAACATACGCGAACTAAGCATTATCATCACTCATCTTTATTTTAGCTAACCCCTTATGTTGAATTTCACCTAAACTGATTAAGATAATATGCAGCTTGTCATTTACGGCGCAGAAAAAAAGTATATGAAAGGATCATTGCTTGCGCAGGAGCTTGTCGCCGTTGTCGCTAGTAAATGTCACTGGCAAACTTTGTTATTTGCTGCGATGAAGGCAATAGTGTGTTTTCGAGTGAGGCACATGTTTGAATGAGAGAAGTGTGATTGAGCAGATGGATACTATGATACAAGGGTCAATGCCGGCGTTGGTGACGCCATTTATCAATGGTGAACTTGACGAGGCTGGGTTTGCAAAATTTGTCGAATGGCAAATATCTGAAGGCTCTCACGGGCTGGTGCCTGTTGGTACGACCGGTGAGTCTCCCACATTGTCTCATAAAGAACATAAACGCTTGGTTGAAATCTGCGTCGAAACCGCGAATAAACGCGTGCCAGTTGTTGCAGGTGCCGGTTCTAATAATACAGAAGAAGCGATTGATTTGACGCGTCACGCCCAAGAGGTTGGCGCTGATGCAGCCCTGATCGTGACACCCTACTATAACAAACCGGACCAACGCGGACTTTATGCGCATTTCAAAGCAATCTGCGATGCAGTGGAAATTCCTATTATCATTTACAATATTCCGCCGCGCAGTATCGTTGATATGTCGGTTGATACAATGGCGCAGCTTTTCAATGATTGCGAGAATGTGATTGGTGTGAAAGATGCCACCGGCGATCTGGGGAGGGTTTCACTTCAACGCGCAGCCATGGGTGAGACGTTCATTCAGTTGTCAGGCGAAGATATTACGGCATTGGGCTATAACGCCCATGGAGGGCGCGGATGCATTTCTGTAACCGCCAATATTGCACCACGTTTGTGTGCTGAATTTCAAACGGCAACGCTTGAGGGGCGCTTTGAGGATGCATTAGCAATTCAAGACCGCTTGACCCCGCTGCATGAAGCTTTGTTCATTCAACCAAACCCTAGTGGTCCTAAATATGCTTTGTCAAAACTTGGCATACTGTCTGATGAAGTGCGCTTGCCAATGGTTGGTGTATCGGATGAAGTCAAGAATATCATAGATGATGCTTTGGCGTATGCTGGGTTGCTCACTTAACTGATTGGGCTCATGGGCTAAAAAATGGGCAAGAAAAAAGCTAGTTCTAAAACGACGAACCGCATTGCTGCTGATAATCGCAAAGCGCGCTACAACTATGAAATTGTAGACACATTTGAAGCTGGCATTATGCTGACTGGAACAGAGGTGAAATCTCTGCGTAACGGGCAGGCGATGATTGCCGAATCCTATGCCAACCATGAAGGCGGTGAGCTTTGGTTGATCAATGCCCATATTCCGGAATATCTGGAAGGCAACCGTTTTAACCACCAACCTCGCCGCCGCCGAAAATTGCTCCTTCATCGTAAGCAAATCGAAAAACTAAGCGCATCCGTTCAGCGTGACGGGATGACACTGATAGCGCTTAAGCTCTATTTCAATGAAAAGGGCAGGGCGAAGGTGGAAATCGGTCTGGGCAAGGGTAAGAAATTACACGATAAACGTGAGACTGAGAAAAGACGAGATTGGGGCCGTGAAAAGTCACGGTTGCTTCGAGATCGCGGCTAACTAAGCTTTGTGCGTACCTTTTTGAAGACATCATCAAACATCGCACTTGTCAGTCGTCCAGTATTGGTATTGTAGCGCGAGCAGTGATAACTGTCGAAAATCAAAAAACCATTTATCAATTCATGAACCGCGCCATGGGCAAAAGGGTGAGCCTTTAGCGGAATAGAAAAATTTCGCAATAATGTATCATGAGCAATGCGTCCTAAAACGATAAAGCCTTTGAGATTGGGGTGGGCGTTGATTGTATTTTGTAAAAATGGCCGGCAGGTTTTGATTTCTTCCGGCGTTGGCTTGTTTTGTGGGGGTACACAGCGCACAGCATTCGTGATTGTAATGTCATGCAGGGTCAAGCCGTCGTCAGCGCGCTTGTCATAGGTACCGCTGGAAAAGCCAAATTTTTCCAGTGTTTCATAAAGAAGATCTCCAGCAAAATCACCAGTGAAAGGGCGTCCGGTCCTATTCGCGCCCTTCATGCCGGGAGCCAAACCTACAATCATGATACGAGCTTTTATATCACCGAAGGTTGGGACAGGGCCGTTAAACCAGTCGGATTCTTTGCTTCGTTGGTTCTCTATGAATGTTGCAAGCCTTGGGCAACGCTGGCAATTATAGTTTGGATCGGTTTGCTTGATAGCTATTGCATCTGGCTGTGTTTGAGATTGTTTAGCCATGAAAGCCGCTCTCGGTATTTAGTCCTCTGAGCCAGAATCCTGATCATATTCATCGAGTTCAGGCTCAATACGTTCAGGGCGCTCTGATGGGTCACGTCCAATAGAGTTTCTCAATGTTTTGAGGTCAATAAAATTATCAGCTTGGCGGCGTAGCTCATCTGAAATCATGGGAGGCTGAGTCAACAGTGTGGAAATGACGCTGACTTTGCGTCCTTTGCGCTGGACGGCTGCGACGAGGGAGCGAAAATCACCATCCCCGGAAAACAAGACAAGGTGGTCTACATGTTCGGCTGCTTCTAACATATCAACAGCAAGTTCTATGTCCATGTTGCCTTTGACTTTACGGCGGCCTTGCGCGTCTGTGAATTCTTTGGTCGGCTTGGTGACGACGCGATATCCATTGTAATCAAGCCAATCAATTAGGGGTCTAACGGATGAATATTCCTGATCATCAGCAATGGCTGTGTAATAATAGGCACGGAGTAAATAACTACTTTGTTTGAAGTCCTTTAGTAAGCTTCTGTAGTCAATTTCGAAGTCGAGAGAACGAGCTGTCGCGTATAAATTTGCCCCATCAATGAATAGGGCAACTTTTTCTCGTGGGTCAAACATATATTATAAGTCTCCAGTGTGGATGAGGTTTAATCCCTCATCTCGCTAATTATTTCAATTCGATATTCCAGACATGATCAAAACGCAACTAGGATGTGAGATTACTGTGTTATAATATCGTCTAATGGTCGGTATGTTTTAGTATCTAAAATATTATAACTGAACGGAAACTGAATAAATTCAAGCTAGAGAAGTTGTCGCCAGTGTATATCAGGTCTTGCATTTTTGATTGCTAGGGGTATAAGCCTTACAAGATTTGATATTTCATATAATTTGGAGTGATTTTTCATGGCTCGTGTGACAGTTGAAGATTGCGTTGATAAAGTTGAAAACCGGTTTGAGCTTGTTTTGCTCGCTGGTCATCGTGCTCGCATGATTTCTACAGGTGAAGAAATAACCATTGATCGCGATAATGACAAAAACCCAGTTGTTGCGTTGCGTGAGATTGCTGAAGAAACAGTTTCTCCTGAAGATTTAAAAGAAGACTTGATTCATTCACTACAAAACAATGTTGAAGTTGATGAGCCAGAAGCTGAGATTGTTCCTGTGGTCGAGTCTAGCCCAGTATTGATGGGTGGCATGCCAATGGCGGGTGATGATGATCAACCGGAAACCGGTTATGAGCGGATTACTGAAGATGATCTACTTCGTGGATTAGAAGGCCTTGTACCACCAGATCGTTCAGATGATTATTAAAATTTCAGATTTTTTCTGATATTTAAGGCGCTTATCGATAATGATAAGCGCCTTTTTTAGTTGTAGAATGCCTCAAGTTTTGGTTTGATTTGATTCTATAATAATAAGGTATTTTTACACGCCATGATGCGGCAATACGAACTTGTTGAGCGTGTTATGCGCTACAATGCTAATGCTGATGAGGGCTTGCTCAATAAAGCCTATGTTTATGGCATGACTAAGCATGGCCGTCAGCAGCGCGCCTCAGGTGATCCTTATTTTTCGCACCCTTTAGAAGTTGCGGCCATCTTGACAGATATGAGGCTGGACGATGCAACGATTGCTGTGGCGCTCTTGCACGACACCATTGAGGATACGGATGCAACGCGCGCAGAAATAGATACTCTTTTTGGTTCTGAGATTGGCCAATTAGTGGAGGGTTTAACCAAAATCCAGCGCCTTGATCTGGTGTCTAAAGAAGCTGCCCAAGCTGAAAACCTGAGAAAGTTGCTTCTTGCAATTTCCGATGATGTGCGTGTGCTGATTGTTAAGCTCGCGGATCGTTTGCACAACATGCGAACATTGCATTATGTGCCTGAAGAAAAACGTAAGCGCATCGCCGAGGAAACACGAGATATTTATGCTCCGCTAGCAGGGCGTATGGGTATGCGCGAAATGCGCGAAGAGTTGGAAGAGCTTGCTTTTGCAGTCATCAATAAAAATGCCTTTGATGCTGTGAACGAGCGCTTGGCTAATTTACGTGAGAGCAACCAGCACCATATTGATACTGTTGTTGATGAGGTGAATAACCTTTTTAAGAAAGCGAAGTTCAAAGCTGATGTTAATGGGCGAGAAAAACGTCCGTTTTCAATCTTCACAAAGATGCAACGTAAGAGTGTTGGGTTTGAACAGTTGTCGGATGTCTATGGGTTTCGCGTGCTGGTTGACGATATTGCCGACTGCTATCGTGCACTTGGCATTATCCATATGCGTTGGGCATCGGTGCCAGGACGTTTCAAGGACTTTATTTCAACACCAAAACAGAATGATTATCGTTCGTTGCACACCACCGTTATTGGCCCAGGCAGCAAGCGTGTGGAGCTTCAAATACGCACCCATGAAATGCATAGCATTGCTGAATATGGTGTTGCAGCTCACACCCTCTATAAGGATATCTCAAATGGAGAAGGTGGTGGAGATGGCAATCTAGCTGGCAAGGTTGATCACGATAGTTACGCTTATATTTGGCTGCAAAATACTGTTAATTTACTTGCTGGCGTCAGTGAGCACGATGATGAAACATCGCTTGATTTTATTGAGAATACAAAGCTCGAACTGTTTCAAGATCAGGTCTTTTGCTTTACCCCGAAAGGGCGCTTGATAACGCTGCCGCGCGGGGCTAATTCGATCGATTTTGCCTATGCTGTTCACACCGATATTGGTGACACATGTGTTGGGACAAAAATCAATGGCCGCATCATGCCGCTTGTGACAACACTCAGTAATGGGGATGAGGTTGATATTTTGCGCTCTCCTGCACAAAAACCACTTGCTGTATGGGAAAACTTTGCGGTGACAGGCAAGGCGCGGGCTGCCATTCGTCGTTCGACAAGAGATCAGAGCCGTCGCCAACATGCCAGTTTGGGGCGACAGATTATCGAGCGTCAATTTGAACACATTGAGCGCCCGCTTTCTGATGAACTGATTATAGATGCTTTGCCGCGGTTAGGCTTTTCTGAAGTTGATGAACTTATGGCAAAAATTGGTAGTGGTGAAATGCCGCCCTCCAGTGTGATTGAGGCAATTTACCCAGATTTGAAAGAGACAAGCCCGAAGACCAAAAACTTGCCAGCGCCGAAAGGTGAAGGCTGGTTTGCTATGGGGTCCGATGCCGTTAAGTTTAAAATTCCAGATTTTGATAAACCCATTGAACGCGGTGAAGCAGCACCGTTTCCTCTGAAAGGTGTGGGGGCTGATTTCAAAGTAAAATTCGCGCCAAATGGTGGAGCTTTACCGGGGGACAGGATCGTTGGCATTCTAGAGCCAGGCGTTGGTGTTACGATATATCCTATTCAATCCCTGACGTTGAGCCATTTTGATGATGCGCCTGAAGTGTGGCTTGATGTGCGATGGGACGTTGATCCTGATGCTGGTGAACTTTTCCCCGCAAGAATTGTCGTCAGTGTGCTTAATGAACCTGGAACACTTGCACAGATAGCTCAAATCATTGCAAGTCTTGACAGTAATATCGAACGTCTGGAACTCGTGCATGGAGCGACAGATTTTACGGATATTAAAATCGATTTGATGGTAAGCGATTTGACGAAGCTGAATAGGATCATAGCTGAAATCAAAACCACAAATGTTGTGAGTGCTGTTGAACGAATTAATGACTAAATTATGATCAATGGATTACAGTTAAAAAGTTGAGAAATATATGACACGTGACGAAGTGCTAGCCGTATTTAAGCGGGCGGGAGCAATACTTGAAGGACATTTTATTCTTTCATCTGGGTTGCGCAGTTCTGTTTTCCTGCAAAAGGCAAAGGTCTTTCAATCGCCTGCGGACACAGAGATATTATGTCGTGCATTAGCCGATAAAATGAACGAGCAAGGTCTTGGAAAACTCGACGCGGTTATCTCACCTGCAATTGGTGGCATCATTCCTGGGTATGAAACGGCACGACATCTCAAGCTGCCTGCGATGTATGTTGAGCGCGAAGAAGGTATTTTCACGCTGCGTCGTGGTTTTGAATTGGATAAAGGCGCGCGTGTTGTTATCGTTGAGGATATTGTCACAACAGGTTTGTCGGTGCGTGAGTGTATTGCAGCTCTTGGGGATAATGAGATAGAAGTGGTCGCTGTCGGGTGCCTTATAGACCGCTCAGGCGGAGAGGCGGACGTTGGTCGTCCCTTAATTGCACTCACAGAATATAAAGTACCAACTTACTCTCCAGACGATTTGCCACCAGAATTATCTTCTATCCCAGCAGTAAAACCGGGAAGCCGTGGGTTGAAATAAGAAAATTAATTTTTAAATTCTATTTAAGGCAGTGGTTTATAACGCTATTGGGTATTTTTAGTATTATATTGTTTATTCAGGTTTATTATCGCATTCATGTTATTTAAGCGGCGAAAACAAGAAGATTTAAGCAAGCGGGTGAGGGTGGCCTTATGGCCACGGCGTACTTGGTGGCGGAGCATTAAATATTTGATGTTGCGTGTGCTGCGTTTGACCGCGTCCCCCCATGTAATCGCTATGGGTGTTGCAGCGGGCGTTTTTGCTTCATTCACGCCGTTTCTAGGATTTCATTTTGTGGTTGCCTTCACCATTTGCTTTTTTGCGCGCGGGAGCTATTTTGCAGCGGCAACGGGCACATTTTTTGGTAACCCTTTAACATTCCCCTTCATCTGGGCGTCTGTCTTAAATGCTGGACGCTTTGTACTTGATATTACTGGAGGGGCAGAGACACAGAGAATGGATGTGTCTCTATTGAATTTTGAGATGATTGTTAATTCATTTCATACGGTTTGGCCTTTGATTAAAACCATGAGCGTTGGCTCGCTTCCTGTTGGTATTCCGGTTGCATTTGTGGTTTATTTTATCATCAAAAAAATGGCCAAGGTTTATCAAAAATCACGCCTTAAAATGCTCGCAGACCGCGCTCGTGCTGATTGGGCCGATCGTTTGGATCGACAATTGAAGACTGAATACGAGCAATCACTGAAGCAACAAGCCCGGTCTGGAAAAACAGCGGTTACGGATATGAAAGACAAACCTAAGAGCAAGGCCATCACATGATCATAGGTCTTGGGTCTGACCTCATTAATATTCACCGTGTTGAAGCGACATTATCCAAATTCGGTGAACGCTTTACCCAGCGTGTCTTTACCGAAGTTGAACGTCAAAAATCAGATCGCAGAAATCAACGCGCGGCTTCTTATGCAAAGCGATTTGCCGCGAAAGAGGCCTGTTCCAAAGCCTTGGGCACAGGTCTTAGCAAGGGTGTTTACTGGCGGGATATGGGCGTGGTCAACGCGCCATCGGGTAAGCCAACCATGAAGTTGACGGGTGGCGCGCAAAAACAGCTACAGGCGCTAATGCCAGAAGGGCATGAGGCTGTTATTCATGTCACTATTACCGATGATGACCCCTGGGCTCAGGCCTTCGTGATTATTGAAGCTATGCCAATTTCTAAATAAAGAAATAGGGAGTGATTTGTTTTGATCGTTGCCTGTTTATGCGAAGCCCTTTACAAGCGCTCCATGTAAAGTACAAAACGTTTTTGACACCAACATAATTTGGGCTTCTTACTGATGACAAAAAATGAAACAAAAAAAGATGAAGACGGCATTTGGGAAACCATCAAGGTCGTACTTCAGGCTCTTCTTTTGGCGCTCGTTTTACGCACATTAATAGTGCAACCCTTTGTCATTCCATCAGGCTCCATGATGGGGACATTGCTGATTGGTGACTATTTGTTCGTATCAAAATATTCTTATGGCTATTCACGCTATTCTCTTCCGTTGGACCTAATTCCTTTTGATGGTCGTATTTTGGAAGGAAAACCGAAGCGTGGTGATATTGCCGTATTCCGTCTTCCAAGCGATACATCTACTGATTACATCAAGCGTGTTATTGGCTTGCCAGGTGACACTGTACAGGTGAAGGACGGTGTTGTTTATCTCAATGAAGTAGAGATAAAGCGGGAAAAGGTGGATGATTTTACGGGGACATACAATCAAGGAACAGACATATCCATTCCTCGCTATAGAGAGACATTACCAAGTGGAAAAACCTATTTGACGCTTGATAGCAATCCCAACAATATATCTGATAATACAGTAGTATTTACCGTTCCAGAAGGTGAGTATTTTATGATGGGTGACAACCGCGATAATTCGCAAGATAGCCGCTATAGTAATGTTGGAACAGTGCCTTTGGAAAATTTCATTGGCCGTGCTGAGTTTTTGTTCTTTTCTATCGATAATGGCTCATCGGCATGGCAGTTTTGGAAATGGCCGCAAGATTTGCGCTTTAGTCGCCTTTTCAACGGCTTAAGAAAGAATAGATAATCCGTGGTGACTAAAATAAATCCAAGCGCTCAGAAATTAGCACAACTGGAGAGTAAGCTTGGGTATCGTTTTAACGATCGAGAAATCCTTATACGCGCACTGACGCACAAATCTGCGATGGCGGCAGATGAAACCGATCTGACTGCATCTTATCAGCGATTGGAATTTATGGGCGATCGCGTTTTGGCGGTGGTGATCGCTGAAATGTTGTTTCATGCCTTTCCGGATGCGGAGGAGGGCGAACTTGCCCGCCGTCTCACTGGCCTTGTGCGCAATGAAACATGCGCAAGTGTTGCTATTGATTGCGATATGCCTGCGTACATTTTGTTGAGCGAAAGCGAAAATAGAGCGGGCGGGCGTAATAAGGCGGCCATCATCGGTGATGTGTGCGAAGCTATCATGGCCGCGATCTATTTTGATGGCGGCTGGGAGGCAGCCCGTTCTTTCATCGAACGCAATTGGCGTGAACGCATGGAAGGCTGGTCAAAGCCGCTGCGCGATCCAAAAACAGCACTACAAGAGTGGGCGCATGGCAAAAAGCGTCCAGCCCCCACTTATAAAGAAATTTCACGCTCCGGCCCTGATCATGCGCTTTCCTTTGTTATGGAAGTGAAAGTCGAGGGTTTTCAGACGGCAAAGGGCGAAGGCAATTCAAAGCGCGACGCTGAACAAAAAGCAGCCTCAATCATGCTTGTGCGTGAAGGTGTGTGGGAAAAAGATGATTATGAGTGAAGCTGATACCAAATGTGGCTTTGTTGCTCTTATTGGTGCGCCCAATGCAGGCAAGTCAACGCTGTTGAACCGTGTTGTCGGTGGGAAAGTCTCGATTGTATCCCATAAAGTGCAGACCACTCGCGCGCTTGTACGCGGAATTATGGCCGAAGATCAAAGCCAGATCATTTTTGTTGATACGCCAGGTCTGTTTGAACCTAAACGTCGGCTTGATCGCGCGATGGTGGCCAAGGCTTGGGATGGGGCGGGGGACGCGGACATCGTGGCGCTTTTGATTGATGCGAATAAAGGCATTCGCGAGGATGAAGAACGCATATTAAACGCCATGGCGACCCGCAAACAAAAGTGCATTTTGCTTCTCAATAAAATCGACATGGTGAAACGTGAGCATTTGCTTGCCTTGACCGAGATGATTTCAAAGCGGGTGAGCTTTGATGAGACCTTCATGATTTCTGCTGAAAAAGGTCATGGCTGCAAGGATGTAGTGACCTATTTAGCAGAGCGTCTGCCTGTTGGTCCGTGGCTTTATCCTGAAGACCAAATGTCAGATCTACCGATGCGCCAATTGGCCGCAGAAATTACCCGCGAAAAACTCTTTGAACGCCTTCATCAAGAGCTTCCCTATTCGTCGACGGTGGAGACTGAAGCATGGAAAGAATTACGCGGCGGTGATGTGCGTATTGAGCAAACGGTTTATATTCAACGTGAAGGTCACAAGAAGATATTGATCGGCAAAGACGGCCAAACAATCAAATCGATTTCATCAGCAGCACGAAAAGAACTGCAAGAGATTTTGGAGCGTAAGGTGCATTTGTTCTTGTTCGTCAAAGTGCGGGAAAAATGGCTTGACGATCCTGAGCGCTATCGTGAAATGGGACTTGATTTTCCAAGCTAAGGCCGTGCGTTAGGTGTGTCTTATCTTCAGATGACACCTTGCCGATATTGTGGAGTGGAAAACTGCTTCCAGTGAAACTGAAGCCCGATCGGTCTGTCTGGGTCGTTTCTTCTAGTGCTCGTTAAAATATTTTACAAAGCCGTAGTTTTCATTCCCATCTACTCACTCTAAAATGATTGCAAATGTGCTATACTTTCGCCACTATTGTACACAGTTTTATAAAGTAGATATCGGATGTTTATGAGCGGAGAAATGATATGCCTTTGATCCAGTTTAACCGTCGTACTCTCATCAAAGCGGGCAGCGCTGTGGTGGTGAGTGGGCTTTCTGGTCGTCTTATCCCAGCCCAAGCCAAAGGCCTTGAACCAACGCCGACAATGCGTGGTGGCGCAAACAATTATCTGCGCGATGCGCCAATTGTGGAGCGCATTGGGGCAGGTGGATTTTGGATGAGTGGTAGCGTCCGCCGTGCCGGAGATGGTGCGCCGCTTGCGGGCCAGCGTATTCAAATTTGGGCGCATACGGTTGAAGGTCATGAGCGTGAACCGGAAAGTCATGGTTCGACACTGACAGATGCAAACGGTGAGTTCAAACTGGAGATGCCGCAAATTGTACCCGCTTTTGGTCAGGCTCATGCTCACCTTGCTTATGACGATGGTGCGTTTAAAACCGTGTTTCTGCGTCCTATCATGGCCAATGCTAAAGATACCTCTTTAAGGACACATTTTGTGCTAGAGCCTGCCTGATTAAGAGGGACTGAAAGAGATGGGCCGCACTCAAGCGTTTGTTATCTGGGCTGGGCTTATTATCGCTATGATTGTGCCGATGGTGGCCGCTGCTTCAAGCCCGTTACTTGCATGGCGTGATCCCATTTATATCATTGCTGGATTGTCGGGCGTACTCGCATTTGTGCTTTTGCTGTTGCAGCCTTTGTTGGCGGGAGGCGCTTTGCCCGCTCTTTCTGCGCGGCGTAGTAGGCAATTTCATCGTTGGGTCGGGATCATGCTGGTCGTGACGGTTGTGACCCACGTCGTGGGGCTTTGGATTACCAGTCCACCCGATGTGATTGATGCGCTTTTGTTTGTCTCGGCAACGCCATTTTCTGCATGGGGTGTTGTGGCGATGTGGGCGATTTTTATTGCCGCACTTTTAGCTGCTCTTCGCAAAGCTTTACGCCTTCGACCTCACATCTGGCGCCTAGCACACACCACCCTTGTAACAGTTACGGTTATCGGAACTGTGGTTCATGCTCTGTTGATTGACGGCACTATGGAGATGATTTCAAAGGTGTTGCTTTGTGTGCTGGTATTTGGGGCGACGGTGAAGGTGGTATTTAACACGTTATCAATATCGACTTCGCTTTCAAAATCGCATTCCAAAAAACGACCTTTGTGATTTATATGGCCATGATACGTGTAAGCAATTTACCGCTTCATCCACATATCAGACATTTCTTCCTCCTCTCTTCCCATCTTCCTCATTGAGCTTTATTACAGTTTCATGGAATGGACGGAAGATGCTCTTATTTTGGGATGTCGTAAGCATGGGGAGACGAGTGTCATCCTTGAGGTGATGACCCGTGAGCGAGGGCGGTGTCTTGGGCTTGTGCGCGGGGGACGCTCTCGGCGTCTTCAGCCGACCTTGCAGGCGGGCAATCAGGTAACCGTGACATGGCGAGCGCGGCTTGAAGATCATCTGGGAGTGTTCAGTGTTGACCCGCTTCATTTGCGCGCTGCAAGCTTGATGGAAACATCCATCGGGTTGAACGGACTTCAAACTCTTGCATCGCATTTACGGCTTTTGCCGGAGCGTGATCCTCATGTTGGTCTTGTGGATGGGGCTGAGATCATCATTGATAATTTGCCTGACCCTACCTTAACGGCCGCGCTTATTGTGCGATTTGAGCTGGCGCTTTTGGATGAGCTTGGATTTGGGCTTGATCTTAATGAGTGTGTTGCAACGGGGGCGCGGGATGATTTGATTTATGTCTCGCCAAAATCAGGGCGCGCAGTGAGTCGGGGCGCGGGTGCGCCTTATCATGACAAAATGCTCGCCTTGCCGACGTTTTTAAAAAGCGATAGCCCCAGCCTGCATCATGATGAAGTGGCTGCGGCCTTTGCACTGACCGGCTTTTTTCTTGCGCGCCACATCTATGAGCCGCGCCAAATGACCCCGCCTTTGTCTCGCGAGACATTAGCCCGCGATATCACGCGCCTTTTGATTGACTAAATAGGCTGGATAAACCGTGACATCATATCGTTTTTCTTGAGTATGACTGGCCAATGCTTTAAGCGGAACATATGGGAAACGAGATGATTCCACCCTCAGGTGGCGATGAAAATGGCATAGAGCCAATTAATCTGAAAATAGCTCTAGAGGAGCGATACCTCGCTTATGCGCTATCGACAATCATGCACCGTGCGCTGCCCGATGTGCGCGATGGCTTGAAGCCTGTGCATCGCCGTATCCTTCATGCGATGCGTGAGTTGAAGCTCGATCCGGGTTCTGGTTTTAAAAAATGCGCTCGTGTTGTCGGTGATGTCATTGGTAAATTTCATCCGCACGGCGATCAATCTGTTTATGACGCTTTGGTGCGTTTAGCGCAGGATTTTGCCGTGCGTTATCCGCTGGTCGACGGGCAGGGCAATTTTGGCAATGTGGACGGCGATAATGCGGCGGCCATGCGTTATACCGAAGCGCGGATGACTGAAGTGGCGCGCCTTTTGTTGGAAGGCATCACAGAAGACGCAGTTGATTTTCGTGAAACTTATGACGGTGAAGATGAAGAGCCGATTGTGCTTCCGGCTAATTTCCCTAACCTTTTGGCCAATGGCTCGAGCGGCATTGCGGTTGGTATGGCAACCAATATTCCGCCACATAACGCGGCAGAACTATGCGATGCGGCGCTGCATTTGATTAAGTTTCCAAATGCTGGCGTTGAGAAAATTGTTGAATATGTTCCTGGGCCTGATTTTCCAACCGGCGGTATTTGCGTTGAAAGTCCAAGCTCTATTATTGAGTCTTATAAAACGGGACGTGGTGGGTTTCGCGTTCGCGCACGCTGGGAAAAAGAAGATACAGGGCGTGGCGGTTATGTGATTGTTATCACTGAAATTCCCTATCAGGTACAAAAATCCAGACTGATTGAAAAAATTGCTGAACTGCTTATCGCTAAAAAATTACCTCTTCTGGGTGATGTGCGCGATGAATCAGCTGAAGACATTCGTCTTGTTTTGGAGCCGAAAAGTCGGACGGTTGACCCGGTTTTATTGATGGAATCCTTGTTCAAACTCAGCGACCTTGAAAACCGCATATCGCTGAACATGAATGTGCTGTCACGTGGGCTTGTGCCTAATGTGCTTGGTATTCGCGAAGTGCTGAAAGAATGGCTGGAGCATCGCAAAGAAGTTCTCATTCGCCGTTCCAACTTCCGGCTTGGTAAAATCAATCACCGGCTTGAGGTTTTAGCCGGTTATTTGATCGCGTTTTTGAATATTGATGAAGTGATCCGCATTGTTCGCAATGAAGACGAGCCTAAGCAGCATTTAATGGCGCGCTTTAGTTTGAGTGATATTCAGGCCGAAGCGATCCTCAATATGCGCTTGCGTTCACTCGCGAAACTTGAAGAAATCGAAATTCGTAGCGAGCATGATGCTTTGAGCGCTGAAAAGGCAGAATTGACTGAACTCTTGGCCTCAGATGATTTGCAGTGGAAGAAAATCGCTGGTCAATTGCGCGATGTGAAAAAGACATTCGGTCCAGACACTGAACTTGGACGCCGCCGCACAACATTTGAAGAGGCGGGTGAGGTTGATCTCGCGGACATTCAAAACGCCATGATTGAACGAGAATCTGTGACGGTTGTTATCTCGGAAAAAGGCTGGATCCGCACCATGAAAGGGCATCTTGCTACAACAGATGCTTTGCAGTTTAAAGATGGTGATAAATTAAAATCAGCCATTCATGCCGAGACGACTGACAAGATAGTTGTGTTCACCACATCGGGTAAATTTTACACGTTGGGCGCTGATAAATTGCCTGGTGGGCGCGGTCACGGCGAACCATTGCGCATTATGATTGATATGGAGAATGATCAGGATATTGTTTCAATTTTCGTTCATGATCCCTCTCGTAAACTGCTGATTACATCAAACGTCGGGCGCGGGTTTGTGGTCGCGGAAAAGGACATCATTGCCAATACCCGTAAGGGGAAACAGGTGCTGAACTTGAAATCACCAGATGAGGCTCTTTTATGTGTGCCAGCTGTTGGAGATCATGTGGCCGTTATTGGTCAAAACCGCAAATTACTGATCTTTCCGATGGATCAACTGCCTGAGATGACTCGAGGACAGGGTGTACGCATTCAAAAATATAAAGACGGTGGTATTGCCGATATTCGTACATTTAATGCGACAGAAGGCTTGTCGTGGATGGATAGTGCGGGTCGGCGTTATGAGCGCACGATGGTGGAATTGAGCGAATGGATTAGTGAACGCGCAAAGGCAGGACGTATGCCGCCGGTGGGCTTCCCGAAAACCAATAAATTTGCCACAGAAACGTTTAAAGGTGACATCTCGAAAGAGGATTAATCTGCGCGTTAGAGCCACGCCAATAAAGTCGCTCTGATCTTATTTATTAGACAAAGTCCGTTTGCTCCGTATGTACTTCCCAGCCGTTTGGAGTTAAAATCTGGTGTGGGTTGAACCGGATTTTATAATCCATCTTGCGTGACCCTTTGACCCAATATCCTAGATACAGATAAGGCAAGCCATGTCTGCGGGCGCGGGCAATATGGTCAAGGATCATATAAGTGCCAAGGCTGCGTTTATCGATGCTGGTGTCAAAAAAAGAATAGACCATGGATAGCCCATCATTCAAAACATCTGTCAAGGCGACGGCGATGAGATCCCCTTCGCCTTTACCTGTTATTGCGCTGTCTGGTCCTCGTTTTCTATATTCAATGACCATTGTGTTGACGTGGCTATCTTCCACCATCATGGAATAGTCGAGTACGCTCATATCTGCCATGCCACCTTCTTTGTGGCGGGTGTCTAAATATTGGCGAAACAATGCATATTGCTCGGACGAGGGGGCTGGGGTGCTTTCGGTGCCGATAAGGTCGTGATTCTTCTTTACAATGCGGCGCATGGATTTGGTCTCTTGGAAATTTGAAACCTCTACCCTGATCGACATGCATGCCCGACAAGACTCGCAGGCGGGACGATAGGCGATATTTTGTGAGCGTCGAAAACCACCCTTTGTGAGCATGTCGTTGATATCAGGCGCGGTTTCACCAATGAGATGCGTGAAAACTTTCCTCTCCATTTTTTCCTTTAAATAAGGACAGGGAGAGGGGGCGGTTAAATAAAACTGAGGTACATCTTTTGGATGATGGGACACAGCACCGACTGCCTTTCAAGAGCATAATAGCTCTACTAAAGCAGGGTAGCACTGTTTGCTATGATTTCAATCCAGATGATGAATTATTGATAGTTTATTGTTTTGGCAAAGCGTCGCGGTTCACCACGACAGCTCCTGAAATGAAATCATGGAGTAGGCGTTGACGGTTTGTGAAGAGGCCAATCAGGACAACAAACGGCGTCAGAACTGTTGAAAAGAAATAAAAGGCTAGCGCGTGAAAGACCGCCATAATCATATATAATTTACGGCCATCTCTCATGCGTATTTCTAGGCCTAAGGCGCGCATGCCTAGTGTGGCAGAATGTCTGCCGCCGGTGGTAAAGGCAACATAAGCTAGGACGATGGCAAAGGCTGCGGGTGCTATCGCCAGCCATAATAACCCAAATGTCGCAATACCTACGATGAAGAGGAAAACAGTTGCTATTGATATCAAAATGCTGATGAAGAAAAAGTCGATGACAAAGGCCATCGCTCGTCTGGAGAGAACTCCTTCAAACAAATTTGCATTGCCAGGAAAATCAAAAGCATCATGCGAAGGGGTGATGTTTGATGTGCTCATGGCGATATTCCTTATCCGATTGCTCATACAATAGGTGGTTATAGCTTAGGGAATATCAACTTCTATTGCGCTAAATTCACTTAATTATCGGTTTTCTTGCAGCATTTCCGCAACTTTCGGGGCGAAATAGGTCAAAACGCCATCTGCGCCCGCGCGCTTGAATGCCATCAGGCTTTCTAGAATAACGCGATCTTCGTCTAGCCATCCGTTTTGTATGGCGGCCATGAGCATCGCATATTCACCAGATACCTGATAGGCATAGGTTGGCATTTGAAAGGTCTCTTTCACTCGGCGCACAATGTCCAGATAAGGCATGCCGGGCTTTATCATCACCATATCAGCGCCTTCATCAATATCGTGTTGTACTTCGTGTATTGCTTCGTCAGTATTTGCCGGATCCATCTGATAAGTGCGTTTATCACCGACAAGCGTCGAATTGGTTCCAACAGCATCACGAAACGGACCGTAAAAGGCAGAGGCATATTTGGCGGCATAAGACATGATTTGAGTGTCGCTTAAACCATCACTATCGAGGGATTGACGGATTGCGCCCACTCGACCGTCCATCATGTCAGATGGCGCAATGATATCAGCGCCAGCTTCTGCCTGTAAGATGGCTTGGTTACATAATATATCAACTGTTTCATCATTTAGGATGGTTTCACCATTCATCACCCCGTCATGGCCATGGCTGGTATAAGGATCAAGTGCCACGTCGCACATCAGGCCGACGGGATATTGTTCAGCTTTAATGGCTCGACAAGCAGTGCAAATGAGATTGTTCTCGTTTAGCGCTTCACTGCCTTCAGCGTCTCGTTTGTCAGGATCCGTGTTTGGAAACAGCGCTACAACGGGAATGCCAAGTTTTGCAGCTTTTTCAATTTCGCGTATGGCTTGGTCCACCGTATGGCGATAAACGCCCGGCATGGAAGGAATGGGTGTGCTTTCGCTTTCACCATCTGTCAGAAAAATCGGCCATATCAGATCATCGGCGCTTAAGGTGTTCTCGCGAACAAGCCTGCGCGCCCAATCTGTTTTACGGTTTCTGCGCATGCGATGATGATCGACAATGCTATCCACAATCGTTCTTGGTTTTTTAGGCGGATTTAACATGCCCATACTCCGGCTCTTTTCTTGGTCTGTATTTACTTATGACAATAACCAACTTTTATGGCAATAATTCCTGATGTTGCTATAAAATTATCAGCCAGACGAGATTCTCGCTTGTGTTGTAGCCCAGAAATAACGTTGTTTAATAAAATAGGCCAAATATGGTTGAGATAGTGAATAATTACGAATTGAGCGAATTGGAAAAACAGCCAAAGCCGCATGTCATCGCTATTGCATCATCCGTTTTTTTGAGAATACTGGCATTGTTTATTCTGGGCGTGAGTATTTTGTTTTGGTCTCATGTGTTGGGATATAACGGCCCCGATATACAGCAGACATTTAATGCAAATAAATTTCAAGGTGTCGTCATGGCTGTGCTGGCGGTTGTCACGCCACTGCTTGGTGTTGGCTTGTGGCTTGGTATGAGCTGGGCACGTATTTTATGGGGGATTATGGGTACAGTGCTGCTGGTGCTCCATTTTACCGGCCAGCCAATTAATTTAAAATTGCTGACTTTCGGCGTTTTTCTTATGGTTTTACTCATATTCTATTATCTAGTGCAGCTTTACCATTTGCTCATTTTTCGCCGAAAAAGAAACAAATCGATTGAAAAAAGCGACTAATTAGCCTTAATAAAAGGTATCTTCATGTTTTGTTTAATATAGAATGCCTAATTCAAGATTATTACTATTTTAACTATTAGTTTTAAGCTGTTTTTATCGGCTGTCGTCTAAAATCGTTTTCAAGTTAGGTGTGGTAAAGAGCGCCAAACAGTGAAAGGCGAAGCAAATGAGTAATATGATTGGTGTAGCAGAATCCGAAGAGCACGTAGATGAGATCGATGTATTGCGTCCTCATTATCTTGAGTCTTTGCGGTTAGTAGAAAGACTGCACCGCCGGCTTTTGGATGTAATTAAAGATGAGTTTGACCGTAATGGCCGCTCTGATGTGAATAGTGTGCAAGCACTTCTTCTTTATAATATTGGTGATGCCGATCTAACGGCTGGTGAATTGCGAACCCGTGGGTATTATCTGGGCTCAAACGTTTCTTATAATCTTAAGAAACTTGTTGAATCTGGTTATATTTCTCATCAGCGTTCAGATTTGGACCGTCGTTCAGTTCGAGTAAGCTTGACGGATAAAGGACGCGAAGTTGCTGATATTGTGACTGATCTTTATGAGCGTCACACAATGTCTATTCAAAAAATTGGTGGTATCGGCGCGGGTGAATTTGAAATGCTGAATAAATCACTGATGCGTTTAGAACGTTTTTGGACAGATCAAATCCTTTATCGTCTATAGGCCGCTTTATCCTTTGTCGCGTTTAGTGCTGAGGATTGATGGAAATATAAGACTTTTCAATATAAAAGACCTTCGCGTGTATGCGGGGGTCTTTTTTGTTTGAGATGAGCTAGGTTCTTATTGGTTTATTCGGGCCGTCTGGGAAAGAATGCGCTGGTATTTTTGATATAGTCTCGATAGTTTTCTTTTTCTGGTGCAAGATGTTTTTCTAACATCGACACACCAGATACTTTTAAAATCAGAAATGTTAAAAGAGCAGGGCCAGCGAGCGAAAGCACGGAACCGCTTAGAGCCAACGCCATTAGCCCAAAACCCCACCAAAGCACGACTTCACCAAAGTAATTAGGGTGCCGCGAATAGGCCCAAAGACCTTTTGACATGGTTTGATTGTGATTCGTTCTATTAATTTTGAACTGGCTAAGCTGCCAATCGGCGATTGTTTCAAATAAAAACCCGAAAATAAAAACTAAAAACCCAATGAAAAATATAAAATTTTTAAAAGAGGCTATTGGGTTATCAAAATACAGTAATCCAAGATGTTGTGGTGTTGCAATTAGCCACATCAACACTGCCTGCAATAGAAAAATTTTAAAAAAACTGATCCACCAAAAAGAAGAGCCATTTTTCGTGCGCATTTTTGCATAGCGCCTGTCTTCATTCACGGACCTGTTGTGTCTGAGTGTAAGATGCCAACCAAGACGAAGGCCCCAAGTTATTGTTGATAATAATAAAATTATATGAAGCAGCGTGTGCTGGTCGCCCAGAACAAAGCATATAATAGCGATCACAGCAAAGCCCGGCCCCCAAAATAGATCAATAATTCCAGCATCATTTTTGGGAATATGAGCCGCCCATGCAACTGTAAAAATGGCAATGGTGACAATTAGGGTAGTTAGCAAAATGAAGCCCTCACAAAAGATGGGAATTAGATATCACGGACTGTTCCAGTCATAACAATTGTGTGAGGTTATGTGTTTTGCGGTAATTTAACAGTATTTGCATAGATAATCTGTAAAATATCGCTTGTATTTTCCACAGAATGCACACATTTACAGTTTAAGGTTGGCTCTAAAGTTATAATTAGGAGAAGATTGGTGACAAGCAAGTTTTCTAGGCGCGCATTTTTAGCAGGCGCGAGTGCAACATTTGCAGGTGCGGGTACAGCTTTTGCTGAGACCAATGATCCTATTTTAAGCCTTTTGCAAGACGGCAACCTTGCAGAATGGTCAGATGGCTTTGACTCATTGTCACCTTCGAAACAAGTGCGTGACTTTCAGCCGACTTTGTCAGCAACAGCTGTTCGTGATGTTGAGGCAGCTTTAAATCACTATAGTCAGATTGTTAATAACGGTGGTTGGAATCAAGTGCCAGCAACTAAGCGTTTAAGTCTCGGTGCTCGCGATAGTAATATTGTTGCTTTGAGAAAACGTCTCGCTGTTTCCGGTGATCTTGATCCTAGCCTTACTAAATCAGATGTTTTTGACTCATATGTTGGTGCTGGCGTTAAAAACTTCCAAGCCCGTCACGGTATGGCCGTGGACGGTGTTATTGGTACCTTGACCTTGTCGGCCTTGAACGTTCCTGCTGATGTGCGTTACCGCCAACTACAGACAAATCTAGTGAGATTGCGGTCGCTATCAGGATATTTGGGCAATCGTTATGTGATTGTGAATGTTCCTGCTGCTGAACTTGAAACCGTTGAAGGTGGGCGTGTTCATTCACGTCATACTGGTGTCGTCGGTAAAATTGACAGACAAACACCAATTCTCAACAGTAAAATTCATGAAGTAAACTTCAATCCTTTCTGGACTGTGCCTGTGAGTATCATCCGCAAAGACTTGATTCCTATTATGCAAAAAGAACCGAATTACCTCACAGATAATTCAATTCGCATTTATGCGCAGAATGGACAGGAACTTCAGCCTTCACAAGTTAACTGGTTCAGCGAGGAGGCTGTCAATTACCGTTTCCGTCAGGACCCGGGTGAGAAGAATTCACTTGGCCAAATGCGCATTAACTTCAAAAATGATCATCAGGTCTATCTTCATGATACACCTGATCAAACTCTTTTCGGAAAAGAAGTCCGCTTTCATTCATCAGGATGTGTGCGCGTTCAAAATGTGCGTGAATTTGTTCGGTGGCTGCTACAAGATACAAATGGATGGGGACGTAATACTATCGACCAGACAATTGCATCTGGTGAGCGTATCAACGCCGATATTTCGAAGTCTGTACCTCTTTACATGACATATGTGACAGCTTGGGGTGCACCAGGTGGTGTGGTTCATTTCCGTGATGATGTTTATGACCGCGATGGTCTTGGACCGCTTGCTCTCAGATAGGTTTTGCGACCAAAGCACGAATCTGCGATATTGCTACCCCTGTGATGAGGGATAGCTGTGAGCGAAAAAGAATTTTATCTGGAATACATACAACTTGGGCCGCAGGTAAAGGTCACTGCGATTGATCCAGATACTGGTATCGAAGTGTGTATTATTGCGCCTGCCACAGCATCAAAACCTGAAATGAACCGCGTTGCAGTTGATAAGCTCAATCATGTTTTGGCCAAGTCACGCGCGCAAACTGATAAGAAACACAAGTCAGCCGAACCTGAAGACAAGCGTGGCGGTGTATTGATTTGATATTGAGCATTTTAGTTTTGGACATTTGTAATATTGCTAATTCTCAATTGGACTCATGAATTACCGAATGCTAAAGCGTCATTTCTGGTTTATGAAACGTTTTGGATGATACAATCTCTCAAAATATATTGATTGCCATAGGTATTCTTTGCTTATGGATTAGATAATCACAATGCGTGGCTGAATACATATTGACGTTTAAATATCATACCTATTTTGGAGTTCTAAATGGCTGCTACCGATCAAACTAAACAATCTGTTGTTCATACTGATTTTTTTGGTAAAAATCTTGTGGAGGTGGACTCTGTCGTTGCTGACGCCATTGCTAAGGAACATGTTCGCCAATCGCAAGAAATTGAATTAATTGCTTCTGAAAATATTACATCACGTGCCGTAATTGAGGCGCAAGGATCTGTTTTAACTAATAAATATGCTGAAGGTTATTCTGGACGGCGGTATTATGGTGGTTGCCAATTTGTTGACCTGGTTGAAGACGCTGCCATTAACCGCGCGAAAGAATTGTTCAATTGCGGCTTTGCTAATGTTCAGCCAAATTCTGGTAGTCAGGCAAATCAGGCAGTATTTCTTGCGCTGCTAAAGCCGGGAGACACCATTTTAGGGATGAGCCTTGATGCTGGTGGTCACCTCACTCATGGGGCAAAACCCAATCTTTCAGGAAAATGGTTTAATGCGGTTCAATATGGCGTTCGTAAAGAAGATTCGCATATTGACTACGACCAAGTTCGTGCGCTCGCAGTTGAACACAAGCCTGCAATGATTATTGCGGGTGGTTCAGCCTATAGCCCGATTATAGACTTTGCCAAATTTCGTGCGATTGCTGATGAAGTAGGCGCTTATTTTCATGTGGATATGGCGCATTTTGCCGGTCTGGTGGCTGGTGGTGCGCATCCAAGTCCGTTTCCGCATGCTCATGTTGCAACAACAACAACGCATAAAACACTGCGTGGCCCACGCGGGGGTATGATTGTTACTAATGATGAAGCGATTGCAAAGAAAATCAATTCAGCCGTTTTCCCAGGTCTTCAAGGTGGGCCTTTGATGCATGTGATTGCCGGTAAAGCTGTGGCTTTTGGTGAAGCATTACAACCGTCATATAAGACTTATATTCGCCAAGTAGTTGATAATGCTAAAGCTCTTGCGGAAAACCTACAAAAAAATGGGTTTGATATTGTATCTGGCGGAACGGATACGCATTTGATGCTAGTTGATCTGCGGCCTAAAGGTTTGACAGGTGATAGTGCGGAAAAGGCACTTGGTCGTGCATTTATTACTTGTAATAAAAATGGCATTCCGTTTGATCCTGAAAAACCAACTATTACATCCGGCATTCGCCTTGGAACTCCTGCTGGTACTACGCGCGGCTTTGGCGTTGACGAATTCGAGCTTATCGGCAATTTCATAACCGAGGTTCTTGATGGTTTGAAAGATAATGGTGAAGAGGGTAATGCAGGTGTGGAAGCTTCTGTTAAAGAGAAAGTTCTTGAATTGACGTCTCGTTTTCCAATATATGGCGAGATCTAAGAAAGGTCTGTCTGACTAATGCGTTGCCCCTTTTGTTCAAGCGATAACACGCAAGTGAAAGATTCTCGCCCAAGCGAGGATAACACTGCCATAAGACGTCGGCGCATTTGTGCCGATTGCGGTGGCCGTTTTACTACCTTTGAGCGGGTTCAGCTTCGCGAACTTAATGTCGTCAAACGATCTGGCAGACGGGTTCCTTTTGATCGTGATAAATTGGCTCGCTCTGTTCAAGTTGCATTACGCAAAAGAAACGTTGATCCTGATCGAGTAGACCGTCTGGTGAGTGGCATTGTCCGTCAGCTTGAAAGCGCAGGAGAGGCCGATGTTGCGTCCGATCAGGTGGGGCTTCTCATCATGGAGCGCTTGAAAGAACTTGATGATGTTGCTTATGTGCGTTTTGCGTCGGTTTATCGTAATTTTCGTGAAGCCAAAGATTTTGTGGCGGTATTGGGCGAATTGGATCATCAAGATGATGCTAAAGAAGATGATTCTGAAAAATAGGAGTGCGCGTGGCAGTTGCTGTAAGCTCGTGCGCTTTGTCTAAACATGAGCGCCTTCAAAACGAATTATTGAATGATGTTGACCATGCATTTTTGCAGGCAAGTATACGCCTTGGCCTAAGCCGTATTGGGCTGACATCACCAAATCCTTCCGTCGGGGCTTTGATAGTGCAATTTGATGAGGCGGGTCCCGTTGTCGTCGGCCGTGGTGTGACAGCAGATGGTGGCAGACCGCACGGTGAGGTTGTAGCGCTTACTGAGGCTGGTGAGCGCGCACGCGGTGCCACATGTTATGTCAGCCTTGAACCATGTGCTCATCATGGTCGCACTCCGCCCTGTGTCGATGCACTGATGCGTGCTGGCGTCTCTCGCGTTGTGATCGCTATGGACGACCCAGACTCGCGTGTTTCAGGCAAGGGGGCGGCTTTCTTGCGTGATGCTGGTATTGAAGTTTATGAAAATGTTGCAACCCATGAGGCTAAGAGGGCTAATCTGGGTCATGTCTTGCGCATAGAAAAGGCGCGTCCTGCCATTGCCTTGAAACTTGCGGTGTCCGTGGATGGGATGATTGGTCGAGAAGGCGAGGGCATGGTGGCAATCACCGGCCCGCTTGCGCGTCGTGCAGTGCATGCTATGCGGGCACGTGCTGACGCTGTGTTGGTTGGTATTGGTACGGTGCTGGCGGATGATCCGGATTTAACATGTCGATTGCCCGGTATGAGCAAGATGTCATCTATGCGCGTCATTCTTGATAGCGATGCGAGAACGCCTTTGAGTGCCAAATTATTTGAGACAATTGATAACGTACCCGTCATGGTTTTTGTTGCCGAGAGTGCTGATACAAAACGACAAAAGGCGCTTGAAGATAAAGGGGCACAGATTGTGCGTGTCGCCTGTGATGATGATGGGCAATTATC
Organism: Hyphomicrobiales bacterium; assembly: GCA_039989895.1. Taxonomy (NCBI): domain Bacteria; kingdom Pseudomonadati; phylum Pseudomonadota; class Alphaproteobacteria; order Hyphomicrobiales; species Hyphomicrobiales bacterium. Next base: position 951,591 of record JBDXGY010000006.1, on the reverse strand, counting down.
GCTTAATGCTGTGATGGCTCATTTAGCTGAACTTAATTGTACAAATGTGATGGTTGAGGGCGGTGCGACTGTGGCGCAGTCCCTCTTGGCGCAGGACCTAGTGGATCGTGTGGCTTTATTCAAAGGTGCAGATGAAATCGGCTCTAACGGTATGCCAGCGCTATCATCAGGTGATGATATTGAAGGAACATTACGCAAGAATGGATTGAAGGCTGAAGAGCATTCCTCCTATGGAAAAGATCAGCTGACTATCTGGGAGCGCGCCTGATGTTTACTGGTATTATCACAGATCAGGGGCGCATTACATTGGTTCTTAAACGCGACCAAGGTAAAACATTTCGAATTCAAACGGCCTATGATCCCAAAAGCATCGATATTGGGGCGTCCATCGCCTGCAATGGTGTTTGCCTGACTGTGGTGGCTTTATCTGATGGTAGCGGTGACCGCTGGTTTGAAGTGGAAGCATGGGAAGAAGCTTTGCGCCTGACCAATGCAGTACACTGGGATGAGGGTACAATCATCAACCTTGAGCGTTCTTTGAAGCAAGGTGATGAGCTTGGTGGTCATATGGTCAGCGGTCATGTGGATGGAATTGCACGGGTGATGGATATTAAGAGCGAGGGAGACGCTACGCGCTTCATCTTGAGTGCGCCGGATGAACTCGTAAAGTTCATTGTGCCCAAGGGATCCGTTGCCTTGAATGGCACATCTCTCACCGTGAATAATATTGAAAAATCAATATTTGATGTGCTTCTTATCCGTCACACGCTAGAGGTTACTACATGGGGTAACCTGCAAACCGGTGATGACATCAATATCGAAGTTGATCAGATGGCGCGGTATGTGGTGCGCTTGATTGAACATCAGCAAGAGATTTCCAAATAATAAGACGAGTCAATTAGGCTGGACAAATTGCGTCGACTGTGTTGGATGCATCTTAAACTCACATCGATAAAGGGTCCATGTACTCATGGCTGACAAACCGCCGCATCTTTTAATTGTTGAAGCTCGTTTTTACGAAGAGATAGCAGATAGCCTACAAGAAGGTGCGATTGCCGCGATCAAAGAAGATGGCGCGACATATGACGTTGTTAGCGTTCCGGGCGTTTTAGAAATTCCCACGGCGGTCGCGATCGCCATTGATGCTATGGAAGATGGTGGTACTTTTTTTGATGGATTTGTGGTTTTGGGATGCGTCATTCGCGGTGAAACAACGCATTATGAAACTGTTGCCAATGAATCTGCGCGCGCCTTAATGGACTTGAGCGTTTCTTCTTCTATTGCTATTGGCAACGCAATTTTGACTGTTGAAAACGAAGCGCAGGCTTGGGCGCGGGCTAAGAAGTCGGATAAAAACAAAGGTGGCGAAGCGGCTAATGCAGCACTTTCTGTGATTGCTTTATCAGAACAATTATCAGTGCGACGCAAGTAATGGCCAAGCAGGAAAAGCAACAAAAAACAAAGATGCATGGCGAGCCTCGCTCTGCCAATAAACGCGGCGCTGCACGATTGGCTGCGGTTCAAGCGCTCTATCAAATGGAGATAGGGGGCGCTAATGTTACTGAGATTGTCGCTGAATATGAGAATACACGTTTAGGGCACGATATTGATGGCGAACAATATTTAAGCGCGGATGCGGCTTATTTTCGTGGGATCATGAGTGGCGTTGTCGCGGAGCAATCAACCATTGATCCTATTATCAACGATGCATTGACGCCCGATTGGCCCCTGGGCCGCGTCGATACGACGTTGCGGGCTACTTTACGTTGTGGAGCCTTTGAGCTGAAAAACCGCAAAGATGTTCCAGCCCGTGTTATCATTTCTGAATATGTCGATGTTGCAAAAGCATTTTTCGACGTTGATGAGCCACGGATGGTGAACGGTGTTTTGGACAAGATTGCCCGCCTTTTCCGTGAGGATGAAGTGGATAAAAAGTAGAGGCCTTCATAGTGCAGGACATTGGTGAATTTGATCTGATCGCACGATACTTAAAGCCGCTCGCGACCAATCCGGGGGCTTTTAATTTACTTGATGATTCCGCTGTGCTTTCGGTGCCTGATGGCGCGACACTGATTATGAGCAAAGATGTTCTGGTTGGTAATGTGCATTTTTTCCCTGATGACCTGCCTGATTTGATTGCTCGAAAAGCACTGCGCACTAATGTATCGGATATCATATCAAAAGGTGCTGACCCTGCTTATTATGCGCTTGGGTTGAGTTTCCCGAATAGGGCTGATGCTGCTTTTATGGAAGCTTTTGCTCAAGGACTTGAGGCCGATCAGGATTTTTACGGGATTTCGCTGCTTGGCGGTGACACGACTCGCTCACTGCATGATTTTATGATTTCTGTTACGATGTTTGGCTTCGCCTCTGAAGAGGGGCCTGTTACGCGTATGGGCGCGAGCGCTGGCGAGGCGCTTTATGTATCGGGAACGCTTGGCGACTCTGCGCTTGGTTTGTTGAGTTTAAAAGAGCCTGATCTGTTTGAAGGCGCGTCAGACAGTTTAATGAGTGATTTGGCTGCTGCCTATTTGTTGCCTCAGCCGCCCATTGGGCTTCAATCCATCATAGCGCAATATGCCTCTGCAAGCATGGACATTTCGGACGGGATTCTCACGGATAGCGCTCATATGTGCCACGCAAGTGGTGTAAGCGCGCGCATTCAGCAAGATTGCCTTCCTTTTAGCGAGACGGTGAAAGCGATTCTTGAGCTTAATCCTGTATTGCTAGATGCTGTCGTTAAAGGAGGGGATGATTATCAGTGCTTAATGAGCATCCCTATTGAGAATGAACAGCAATTCATTGATGCCTGTCTTGATAATGAATCAAAAGTCACGCGTGTGGGTGAAATGAGCCAATCTGCTAAAGGATTGGTGAGGCTTTATGATGATGATAAAAAATCTAAAATTAAAATAGAGGGTTACACGCATTTCTAGCTTTTTATGCCTTGTAAAAAATTTCTTCGGGGTGTGATTTAATTTCAGAGGATAGTTTCCTCTGAAGAACTACTATACCCAACAAAAGTAGACTTGATTAAGCTCCTTGATTCATTAATGTCTCATTAATCGTCGCCTCATCTATAGGGTAATTGAGGCGTTCAATTTTGATGGACTATCTATCTAATCCGGAGGGAATACGAATAATGGAACTTGCTTTATATCTCGTCATAGGAGCCGGATTGTTATCCGTGATTTATGGCGCATGGGCGACAAAATCAGTTATGGCTGCTGACGCGGGTAATGCGCGTATGCAAGAAATTGCGGCGGCCATTCAAGAAGGGGCGCAGGCTTATCTTTCGCGGCAATATCTAACAATCGCGATCGTTGGTGCTGTCGTCTTAGTCTTAGCTTGGTATTTGCTGGGTGTGGTTGCAGCCGTTGGCTTTGCCATTGGTGCGGTTTTATCAGGTGTTGCGGGCTTTATTGGCATGCTTGTATCTGTGCGCGCCAATGTGCGTACCGCACAAGCCGCATCAAACAGCCTTGCGGCAGGTTTGGACATTGCGTTTAAGTCTGGTGCTGTCACAGGAATGCTCGTTGCTGGTCTCGCGCTTTTGGGCGTGACTGTTTATTATTGGGTCTTGACCGATATTATGGGCGAAGTGAATACCAGTCGTACCGTCATTGATGGTCTAGTGTCACTTGGTTTTGGCGCTTCACTTATCTCAATCTTTGCACGGCTCGGCGGTGGTATCTTTACAAAAGGTGCTGATGTTGGTGGTGACCTTGTTGGTAAGGTTGAAGCAGGCATTCCTGAAGATGATCCACGTAATCCAGCAACAATTGCTGATAATGTGGGTGATAATGTTGGCGATTGTGCTGGCATGGCGGCTGATTTGTTTGAAACCTATGCGGTGACTGTTGTTGCCACCATGGTTCTGGCATCCATCTTCTTTGCTGGTGAAGTGGCAAACCTTTTGATGCTTTTACCACTCGTGGTTGGCGGTGTTTGTGTGATCACATCCATCATCGGTACGTTCTTTGTGAAACTTGGCTCTAATAACTCCATCATGGGTGCACTCTATAAAGGCTTTCTTGCTTGTGCTGTGCTCTCTGCTGTGGCTTTGGCGGGCGTTATGTTCGGCTTTGTTGGCGGTGACACGGAGTTCACCACATCGACGGGAACAAGCTTCTCTGGTGCTGATCTTTATTGGTGTATGCTGGTAGGTCTTATCATTACCGGTCTTATCATCTGGGTGACAGAATATTACACAGGCGTTGAATACCGTCCTGTGCGTTCTATCGCGCAATCATCAGTGACAGGCCACGGCACGAACGTCATTCAAGGTCTTGCCGTATCAATGGAAGCCTGTGCTTTGCCAGCGATCATAATCATTGCTGGTATTTTGATTACCTACAGCCTTGCAGGTCTCTTCGGCATTGCGATTACAGTGACAGCCATGTTGGCTTTGGCTGGTTTCGTTGTGGCGCTCGATGCATTTGGTCCTGTGACCGATAATGCGGGCGGTATTGCGGAGATGGCAAATCTTCCTGAGGAAGTGCGTTCAACAACGGATGCGCTTGATGCTGTCGGTAACACCACTAAAGCGGTTACCAAAGGCTATGCGATCGGTTCTGCTGGTCTTGGTGCTTTGGTGCTCTTTGCAGCCTATACGGAAGACTTGAAGTTCTTTGCACTCAATGCTGCAGAAGGTTCTGTGTTCCACGGTATTCAGGCAGACACCTTGTTCAATCTATCTAACCCTTATGTGGTTGCTGGATTGTTGTTTGGTGGTCTATTGCCATATCTCTTCGGGGGTATGTCTATGACAGCTGTGGGCCGCGCTGCTGGTTCTGTGGTTGAAGAAGTTCGCCGTCAGTTTAAAGCAGACCCGGGCATTATGAAGGGGACTTCTAAGCCAAATTATGCCCGTGCTGTTGATATGCTGACGAAAGCTGCGATCCGTGAGATGATTGTTCCGTCATTGTTGCCGGTTCTCTCGCCGCTGCTTGTGTTCTTCCTTGTTCGCGCTATTGCAACGCCATCTGATGCCTTTGCGGCTTTGGGTGCGATGCTTCTGGGTGTGATCATCACAGGTTTCTATGTTGCTGTTTCTATGACTGCCGGTGGCGGCGCATGGGATAATGCGAAGAAATCTTTCGAAGACGGTTTCGTCGACAAAGATGGCGTGAAGCACGAAAAGGGCGGTGATGCGCATAAAGCGTCAGTCACTGGTGACACTGTTGGTGACCCGTATAAAGATACGGCTGGGCCAGCGGTTAATCCGATGATTAAGATCACAAACATCGTAGCGCTTTTGCTTCTTGCGGTTTTGTCGCACTAAAGTAAAAATCATAACGGCTATAAAACCCGGCATTTTTGATGCCGGGTTTTTCTTTGTCTGGTTGGTAAAAAATATTGACCATTCTATGGGGTGGCGAGTAAGCTTGCGCTTATGAGTGAAGAGCAGATCTTTGGTAAAGTAACACCCGATAGGGCAGCCCAACAGGTTGTTCATCGCATCGAGGTGCTTGTACTTGAAGGGGTCTTGCGCAATGGCGACAAGTTACCCGGTGAACGCGATCTAGCTCTTGAGATGAATGTTTCGCGGCCGATTCTACGTGATGCACTCAAAATTTTGGAAGCAAAAGGCATTCTTGAAACCCGGCATGGGCAGGGTACGGTGGTCGCCGATGTCATTGGCTCCTTGTTTTCACCGCCGATCGAAGGCTTGATGCGGGACTATCCGCGCACGCGCGTGGATTATGTGGAATTTCGTCGCGAGCTAGAGGCATGGGCCGCGTCTCTTGCAGCGCTTCGTGCGAGTGAGGATGATATTCTCATTTTAAAGGATGTATTCTCGCGGATGGAAACAGCCCACGCGCAAAAAGATGTGGAAGCGGAAGCACGTTTAGATCTTGAATTTCATATCACCATCGCTGATTGCGCTCACAATATTATCCTCATTCACTCTTTACGCTCATGCTATCAGCTCTTGTCAGAAAATGTGCTTTTAAACCGTGAGCGGATTTATGATTTTGCAGGCGCGCGGGATGAATTGTTTGAACAGCACCGCGTTATTTTTGATGCTATTGTTGCCCATGATGCGGCAGCGGCCAGTGCAGCTGCAAAAGATCATATGATTTATATTGAAAGCACAATGCAGGATATAGATAGAAAAGAACTTTGGCAGAAAAACGCTGCTTTACGGCGCATGCGGCAGGTTTGATTATAAGCTTATAAAAGAATGCGTTGGAGAGAGACTATGGCAGTTATCACGGGTTGGTCACATACAAAGTTTGGAAAACTTGAAGACGAAACGCTGGAAAGCCTCATTATAACTGCTTCAGTTGATGCTATGAAACATGCGCAAGTTGATCCTTCAGAGATTGATGCCATTTACCTTGGTAACTTCAATGGTGGTTTTACTGATCAGGACTTTGCAGCGGCCCTTGTGTCGCTCGCAGATGATGCGCTTCGCTATACACCTGCAACACGGGTAGAAAATGCCTGTGCGACGGGTTCTGCAGCCATTCATCAGGGTATCAATGCAATTGATGCGGGTAAGGCACAAGTGGTGCTGGTTGTTGCTGTTGAAAAGATGACGGGCGTACCAACACGTGTGGCGGGAGACCTCTTGTTGCGTGCCTCCTATCACAAGCAAGAAGCTTCGATTGAAGGTGGTTTTGCAGGTGTGTTTGGTCATCTGACGCAGGCTTATTTTCAAAAATATGGCGATCAATCAGCAAGTCTTGCTAAGATTGCGGCCAAAAACCATGCGAATGGCGTGGACAACCCTTATGCCCAGATGCGCAAAGATTTGGGCTTTGAGTTTTGTAATACGGTATCTGATCAAAACCCGCTGGTCGCCGGTCCGTTGCGCCGTACGGATTGCTCGTTAATTTCTGATGGGGCTGCTGCCATGGTGCTTACTAATATGGACCGTGCGTGGTCAGCACCGCGAGCCATCGGCTTTCGTGCGGCAAGTCATGTGAATGATTTTTTGCCTCTGTCTAAACGTGATAAATCTGAACTTGCGGGTGCAGGTAATGCATGGCGCAAGGCATTTGATCAATCTAACTTAACCCTTGATGATCTTAGTTTTGTCGAAACACACGACTGTTTTACCATTGCAGAACTGATGGAATATGAAGCGATGGGTCTGGCAGAAAAAGGGCAGGGGCATCGCGTGATTGAGGAAGGTATTGTCTATAAGAGCGGCAAGTTGCCGGTCAATCCGTCTGGGGGATTGAAGTCTAAAGGCCATCCTGTCGGGGCTACCGGTGTGTCCATGCATGCGATTTCCTGCATGCAATTGATGGAGGACGCTGGCGATATGCAAATAGAAGGTGCTAAATTGGCTGGTGTTTTTAATATGGGCGGGTCGTCTGTTGCCAATTACGTAAGCATTTTAGAGCGCCTTCGTTGAGGCTTTCACGGACTTCAGGTTGTGGATTTTACAAAGCCTCTTAACTCAGCATTTTCGGGAGAATTTTGAGAATAAAAAACCCCGGATTTTTGATCCGGGGTTTTGTTTGTCTATGTGACAACGATTTTTGAGCCGTTTTTCACATTGTTGAACAAATGGATCACGTCCTGATTGACCAATCGCACACAGCCGCTTGAAACGGCTTTGCCAATAGTTTTCGGGTTGGGTGTTCCGTGTAACCGATAAAGCGTGTCAACATTGCCCTGGAAGATATAAAGTGCACGAGAGCCTAATGGGTTTTTTATGCCGGGGGGCATTCCACCATTTTTCGCGCTCCATTTTCTCAGCTCAGGTTCACGCTGGATCATTTCTTCAGGTGGTGTCCATGTCGGCCATGCTCGTTTCCAAGCAACGCGGGCGCGACCGGACCATTCAAATCCGGCACGGCCAAGACCAACGCCATAGCGTGTTGCCTTACCATTTGGTTCTACATGATAGAGGTAGAAGTTTTTGGTATCAACGACGAGTGTTCCGACACGTTCTTTGGTCTTGTAATTAACTCTTTTACGTCTGAACTTTGGCGGTAGAGAATTTGCAGAAACTGCCGGTATCGGAAATTTCTCATTGGGTAAAGCTGCATAGTTGAGCGCAAACGACTTTGACGTGCCTTTTAAAGTTTTCGATTTTGTAGGGTCTAATGATGCTGTCGGTCCGGTTGTTGTACAACCAGAAGCTATTAGTCCCGTCAAACTTATCGCGCCCAATGTAAGTTGCCTGCGGCTTACTAAGGATTTATTCATAATTATCTACCTTAAAAATTGATGAATCATCATAGTACGACAACGCGCGCGCCGATAGGGACTCTGTTATAAAGGTCAATCACATGTTCGTTAATCATGCGGATGCAACCATTTGAAACAGAGCGACCAATTGAAGAGGGCTGTGTTGTACCATGAATACGATAAAACGTATCGCGCCCACCACGGAAGAGATAGAGAGCACGTGCACCCAACGGATTACCAGGACCACCAGGAACGCCTTTAGCGAATCGTTTGTATTTTTGCGGTTCGCGACGGATCATATTTTGTGTTGGTGTCCAGCGTGGCCATTTTGCCTTGCGAGAAATAGTGGCGCTGCCTTGGAATGCAAGACCAGCTTTGCCTACGCCAACACCATAACGACGCGCACGCCCTGATCCTTCGATTAGGTATAAGAAGTGGTTTCTAGGATCGACAACGACAGTCCCGCGTTTGTACCTGCTTCTATAACGAACGCGTTGTGGTTTATAGATTGGGTTGAGCGAGAACTTGCGTCTCTTTCTGCCTGTATGGTGGGCGTCTGCTTCTATGGCTGGCGCTGCAAAAAGCGCTGCGAATCCGCCAAGTAGTAAGTTTCTTCTATTAAACATGATGAATTACTCCAATTTAACTGAGGTCATGCACAGTTTTCTTGCTGTGCGGTTGCTAATGTCAAATTAGGAAATTGGAGGTCTCAAATGATGTTGAGTTGGCATTTCAGTGATCAAGTATTTATCTGATTGTGCATGTACTGCATTGATTTTTGGGAAATCAAACGAGAACATAACCGAAAAAAACTTGCAATCACTCGTGCAGCTAGATGTGATCGGTTTTTTGTCGACCTTTTCATCACAACAGACTGTGTCTGTTTCAGCAGATAATCTGGTGCTATGCTCTGCGATTACATTGATTGATGTATAACCCTTGGGTACAGCACTAGTTGCAACCGAAACGATCTGCGTTCCGAAAGCTAGAATAACTAGAAGAGATAAAAATATAGACTTCATTTGATCATCATACTCGATCTTACTTTGCTACACCAGTATATTAGTTAAGCACACATATTATACTTAGCGGGGTAGTTAACGGACAAATCGTGCTGAATTAACAGCAGCTAAGTGTGTTTACTTAAGTGTAATTACTGTTGTCTTTGTACTTTAATTGCAACTATTAAGGTAGTTGTCAATGAAAACACAACCAAAAATACTATTTTGGATAAAGTTTATCGTTGTCACTTTGGGTCAACTGTGTTTGCTACGGGAGTTGATGAAAATTTGAGAGGTTTTTGTAGTGAGTATTAATGGCATAAAGGCCTGTGTTTTCGATGCTTATGGCACAATGTTCGATGTGCATTCACCAGTAAGCAAACTAGCAGAAAACCTCGGCGATAAAGCACAACCGGTTTCAACCATGTGGCGCGATAAACAGCTACAATATACTTGGCTTCGCAGTTTGATGAGGGATTTTGCTCCATTTTCCGAAGTGACTTCGGATGCATTGACCTATGCTCTTGAGGCTAATGGTGTCGAGGACCCTGAGTTACATAAAAAGCTTATGGATGCTTATTACACTTTAGATGCCTATGATGATGTTGCTCCTTGTCTTGATGCTTTGCGTTTAAAAGGTTTAAAGACGGCTATTTTGTCTAATGGCTCGCCGGATATGTTGAGTGCTGCTGTGAAATCTGCAGGGCTCAAGGGAAAATTAGACGCGGTTTTGTCGGTTGATCGTGTTGGCGTTAACAAACCAGATCCTCGTGTTTATCAAATGACGCTTGACCATTTTGGCATCAAAGCGGATGAGGTTTGTTTTATCTCCAATAATGCATGGGATAGTCATGGCGGCGCGCATTTCGGCTATCAGGTCGCACGTCTTAATCGTTATGGAGCACCGGCAGAGAAACTATCTGGTGCACCTCGTATCATTATGACAGGGCTGAATGAGCTAGCAGGCGCTCTTAGTGGATGAATTTTCGCGATGTTGTAGATTCATGTTTGGTTGACGGGGGGCTGTGCCTTGTTCAACCTACTGCTTTTGCCCGATCTAGACCATCGCGCAAATCTTTCATTAGGTCATCAGGATGTTCAAGCCCGATTGATAGCCTAATAGTTGGGCCTTCATTCCATTTGGTTGCTGTGCGAATTTTTGTGAGCTGACTTAAAACGGCGAGGCTTTCAAATCCTCCCCATGAGTAACCAAGCCCAAAGAGTTCAAATCCATCTAGCATGGCACTCGCGGCTTCTGCGCTGAGGTCTTTCAAAACAAATCCAAATAAGCCAGATGAGCGACCAATAAGACTTTTCCAGATTTTATGACCTGGATCCTCGGGAAGGGCGGGGTGCAGGACACGTGCGACTTCGGGTTGTTGCTGTAACCAACGTGCAATTTTGAGCGCATTTTCTTCTTGTCGATCCATACGCAATGCCATCGTGCGCATGCCGCGTAATGTCAGATACATCTCTTCTGTGCCACCTTGCACACCAATGTTTTGATGTGTGATGCGCATGTCGTTCCAATGTTTTTCGTTTGTGGATATGGAACCAATTAGAGCGTCTGAATGGCCTGCTAAATATTTAGTCGCTGCTTGTATGGAATAGTCGATGCCAAAGGGAACAGGTTTAAAGAACAGCGGCGATGCCCATGTGTTGTCAATGAGGGTTGTGGCACCGACAGCTTTAGCGGCTGCGACAAAGGCTTCGACGTCCGGCATTTCAAAAGTGTGCGAACCGGGAGGCTCCATGAAAATTGCTTTGATGTTATCTTTAAACAGGCTTGAAATATCTTTTCCGATGAGGGGGTCATAATAGGTGACATCAACGCCAAACTTGATGAGTGTGCTATCGCAAAACCGCCGTGTTGGGCCATATACGTTATCCGGCATTAAAATTTGATCGCCCGCGCTAACCGCGGCCATGATTGCAATTGTACAAGCTGCAAGGCCAGATGGCACGATGACGGTGCCATGAGAATCTTCTAAATCGTTTATCGCATTCACTAGTGCTTCAATGGTTGGTGTGCTGGTGAGGCCATAAGTATATTTGGCCTCTTCTTTACCGCATAATTGCGCCGTATTTTCAAACAGCACGGTTGAAGCGCGCACAACGGGAGGCGATACAAACTGGCCGGTAAGCTCTGCTGAGCGTCCGGCAAGCACCAATTGCGTTTCGCTACGGTATGTATTTGGGGTTTTTGTATTTTTTGTCATTAGTGATGGATTCTATATGATTTTGATTAATTCCAATGCAATCTAACAAAACAATCTGCCTAATCAATGAGTAGTATTACATTTAATGCGAATTAACTTGACCAATGGTCACTAATGTTTTTCGATAGGGACGTTAGATCGTTTTCGGCCTACTTTAGGAAGGGTGTCGGAAGCTGGGATACAGGCCAGCATATAATAACACGTTTCAAGTGTTGTCATGGTTATTGGCCTGTGGTTTGTTAGAGAAAAGGCCGCTAAACAATGAAAATTAAACTTCTATCTGCTGTATTTGGTGTTGCGATGGCAGCTACGAGCTACAGTGCTTCTGCACAAGATGCTAAAACACTTGATCGTGTCGTGGCTAAAGGCTTCGTCCAGTGCGGCGTGAGCCAAGGTCTGCCAGGGTTTTCAAATCCTAGTTCAGACGGGTCATGGTCAGGCATGGACGTTGATGTATGTCGTGGCGTCGCCGCAGCAATCTTCGGTGATGACACCAAAGTAAAATACACACCGTTGTCAGCCAAAGAGCGCTTCACGGCTCTCTCATCTGGTGAAATTGACGTTCTATCACGGAACACCACATGGACTGCAACACGCGACACACAGCTTGGTTTGAATTTTGCTGGCGTGAACTACTACGATGGTCAAGGCTTCTTGGTTCGTAAAGACTTGGGCATTAATTCTGCTCTTGAGCTTAACGGCGCATCAGTCTGTACCAACACAGGTACAACGACAGAGCTGAATGTAACCGATTACTTTACATCCAATAAAATGGAATATGAGTTGGTAGCATTTGAAAAAGCTGATGAAGTTGTTGCAGCTTATGATTCAAAACGTTGTGATGTTTACACAACAGATGCTTCTGCTCTTTATGCTCAGCGTCTTAAATTGAATGATCCAAGTGCACACGTTGTTCTTCCAGAAATCATTTCAAAAGAGCCACTCGGTCCTGTTGTCCGTCAGGGTGATGATCAGTGGTTCAACATTGTTCGTTGGACAGTGTTTGCGATGATTAATGCTGAAGAGCTTGGTGTTTCTTCCAAAAATGTTGCTGATATGAAGTCTTCTGACAATCCTGCCATTAAGCGTCTACTCGGCGTTGAAGGTACTTTTGGTGAAGGCTTGGGTATTGGTAACGATTGGGCTGCAAATATCATCAGCAAAGTAGGCAACTACGGTGAATCATTTGAAACCCATGTTGGTCCAAAAACTTCACTTGGCATTGCCCGTGGCGTAAATGCGCTATGGTCAAAGGGTGGCATCCAATATGCACCACCTATTCGCTAGGTAGTTAAAAACTTCGGTCGGCTTTAAGCTTTATGCTTAGAGCCGACTGAATTATAATTATGAGACGATTATTTACCCCTTGAGGGGCGTTGTTCTCAGCTAAAGAATTATTACATCGAAGGGTTTTTACGAGTATGGCTGTGGATAAAGGCGGTGGGGGCGTGAGTGGTGAAGTTGCAAATACTGGCACACAAAAAACCGCATTTTTTAATGACCCAAAAGTTCGAAGCTCGGTTATACAAGCAATCCTCATTGCGATATTGGTTTATGCTGTCTGGTCGTTGATCTCTAATACGGCCACAAATCTGTCGGCGCAGGGTAAAACCTTCGGTTTTGGTTTTATGCAAAATGCGTCGGGTTTTGATGTCAATCAGTCACTGGTTGAATATAGCCGTGAATCTTCTTTCTGGCGGGTCTATCTCGTTGGTCTATTAAATACGCTGCTGGTTGCAATACTCGGTATTTTCTTCGCGACACTGATAGGGTTTTCTATTGGGGTGGCGCGTCTTTCCAAAAACTGGATCATCTCGAAAGCTGCCTATTGTTACGTGGAAGCCATGCGTAATATTCCGCTATTGCTGTGGATTTTCATCTTTTATTTTGGCGTTCTGCGGTTGTTGCCGGGCAAGAGAGAGCCATATGGTGTCAGCCTTGATGGGGCGCTTGGGTATCTCAGTGTTGGCGGATGGATTGCTCCCAAGCCAATAGCGGGTGACCTCTTGTGGTTGACTGGAATTGCAATCATTATTGGCATTATCGCCTCTTACTTTATCAACAGCTGGGCCACGAAACGCCAGATGGCGACGGGCCAGCAGTTTCCAAAAGGGTTGACAACATTAGGCCTTGTTGTTGGTCTGCCAATTGTTGTTTTTCTTCTTTCTGGTTTGCCGCTAAGTTTTGACTATCCAAAACTTGCACGCTTCGGTGCGCGGGGTGGAATGTCGGTTCTGCCTGAGTTCATTGCACTCTTGACGGCGCTTACAATTTACACGTCAGCCTTCATTGCAGAAATTGTACGTGCGGGCATTCTTGCGATCAACAAAGGTCAAACAGAGGCATCTTATGCGCTTGGATTGCGTGCCAAGCCGACGCTTAATCTTGTTATTATTCCTCAGGCATTGCGCGTTATTATTCCACCTTTGACGAACCAATTTTTGAACTTGACCAAAAACTCGTCTTTGGCTGTGGCGATTGCCTATCCTGAACTTGTCTCGATTTTTGCCGGTACTGCGCTGAACCAGTCAGGCCGCGAGACTGAGATAATTATGATTACTATGCTGACATACCTAGTCTTGTCGCTCCTCACATCGAGCTTCATGAACTGGTATAATAATCGCATGGCGCTGGTAGAGAGGTAGGACTATGTCAAACGGATATGTTCGCAAAGAAATGCTTCATGAATTACCGGCACCAGATGGTACCAAGGGTATTTTTTATTGGTTGAAAACAAACTTGTTTTCCACCCCCTTGAACGCACTTGCTACATTTATTGCTTTATACGTCATTTATAAGGTCGTGCCGCCAGTCATAGATTTTGCTTTGATCAGCCCGGCTTGGTTTGGTGAAAATCGTGAAGTTTGTGCAACTCTCAAACAAGGTGGCGTGAAGCCCGATGACTGGTTTGGTGCATGTTGGCCCTATGTTGGTGCTAATATGAAGCTTTTCATCTATGGGCGGTATCCACCTGATGAAATTTGGCGCGTCAATATCGTCTATTTAATGTTTGCGATCAGTGGTGCTTGTTTGCTGATCCCTAAAGTGCCTTATAAATTGCCAAATCTGCTCTTTATGTTTGGTGTGTTTCCTGTTGCAGCTTTTGTGCTTTTGACAGGTGGTCATGTGATGCTTGACGGCTTTCTTGTTGCTGGCTCATTCATGGGGCCTTCTTTTGCAGCATTTTGGGTCGATTTCCTTATTTTGACATGCATATTTATCGCACTCGCTACTTTCATTGCGCGGGGGACTGATAGTGATCCTATGCCAAGTATCCGAATGGTTATTTTAGGCATGGTGGTTCTTGCTGTTGTGATGGCAATCATTTCGGCTCCCTTAGGGCTGGAGCATGTTGAAACTGAAATTTGGGGCGGATTGCTTGTTACACTTGTGATCGCTGTTAGTGGTATTGTTGCGTCACTGCCGATCGGTATATTGCTTGCTCTTGGTCGTCGCTCGAAAATGCCAGCCGTTAAAATGTTGAGCGTCATGTTCATTGAGTTTTGGCGTGGCGTTCCGCTCATAACAGTGTTGTTCATGTCATCTGTGATGTTGCCATTGTTCCTACCTGAAGGTGTTACCTTCGATAAGCTTCTGCGGGCGTTGATCGGTGTTACACTGTTTCAGTCAGCATATATGGCTGAGGTGATCCGTGGTGGTATTCAGGCGTTGCCAAAAGGGCAATATGAGGGGGCGATGGCTCTGGGGCTGAATTATTGGCAAATGATACAAAAAATCATCCTGCCACAGGCGCTAACGCTTGTAATACCAGGCATCGTCAATACATTCATCGGTCTTTTCAAGGATACGACACTGGTTTTGATTATCGGACTGTTCGACTTTCTTGGCCAAATTCAATCAAGTTTTTCTGATCCAACATGGGCTACACCCGTTCAGGCAATGTCGGGCTATTTATTCGCCGCCGTTATTTATTGGATCTTCTGTTTCTCGATGTCGCGTTATTCTATTTTCATGGAACAGCGTCTCGACACCGGTCATCGAAATTAAAGGATAAAGACTATGACGGCAGATAACGTAGTAAAACCCGACGATATGGTCGTTGACCGCGCTAAGATGCAAATATCGGATACCGATGTTGCCATCGATATTGTTGGTATGAATAAATGGTATGGTGATTTTCATGTTTTGAAAGACATTGATCTGCGCGTTATGCGTGGGGAACGTATCGTTGTTGCTGGGCCGTCTGGTTCAGGAAAATCGACGATGATCCGTTGTATCAATCGTCTTGAAGAGCACCAGAAGGGTCAGATTATTGTCGATGGCAATGAGCTTACTAATGATCTCAAAAAGATTGACGAAGTACGCCGTGAAGTTGGCATGGTGTTTCAACACTTCAATTTGTTCCCGCATCTGACCATTCTTGAAAATTGTACTTTGGCTCCGATTTGGGTTCGCAAAATGCCGAAACGCGAAGCGGAAGAAGTTGCAATGCACTATCTGGAGCGTGTGAAAATTCCAGAACAGGCACACAAATTTCCCGGTCAGCTTTCCGGTGGTCAGCAACAACGTGTGGCTATCGCGCGCTCACTATGCATGAACCCGCGCATTATGCTCTTTGATGAGCCGACCTCAGCGCTTGATCCAGAGATGATTAAAGAAGTGCTTGATACAATGGTTGGCCTTGCCGAAGAAGGCATGACGATGATTTGTGTGACCCACGAGATGGGTTTTGCGCGTCAGGTTGCCAATCGTGTGATCTTTATGGATGCGGGCCAAATTGTTGAAGAAAATGCACCAGAGCCATTCTTCGATAATCCCCAGCATGAACGCACCAAGATGTTCTTAAGCCAGATTTTGCACTAGCGCTTTCGATCCGTTAATTTGATATTTCTTGTCGCGATGGGCTATTCTTTTGTCGCGACAGGTAAGCCTACTGTTGCTCCCCATTCGGACCATGAGCCATCGTAAAGCGGCACATCTGTGTTGCCAAGGCGGGCGAGGGCCGCAAGAATGACACAGGCCGTTACCCCTGAACCGCATGTGGCGATGGTTGGTTTGTCGGGGTCGTAACCCACTTCATCAAATTTTTTCTGTAAAGTCGCTACATCCAGCAGCTTGCGCTCATCATCTAATAAGCTGTCATAGGGCAAATTCATGGCGCCTGGCATGTGCCCACTGCACACCTCAGGGCGTGGTTCTGGGGCTGTGCCATCAAAGCGCGCCGCCTCGCGCGCATCAAGCAAGAGGGGGCCTTCAGGGTTTTCTACGGCCTCTTTCATTGTATCAAGGCCAACGATGACATCGTCAGAGATTTCTGCGCGAAATGTTTTTGGTTCAGGTTTCAAGGGGCCTGTTTCAAGGGCGTGTCCGGCTTTTTTCCATGCGGGTAGGCCGCCATCCAAGATATATACTTTTTGTGCGCTAAACTGACGGAACATCCACCAAACGCGCGCGGCAGAAAAGAGACCTGTTGTATCGTAAATGATGATTGTATCGCTCTCGCTAATGCCAAGCTCGCCCATTTCGCGTCCAAATTGCATCGCAATTGGCATCATTAAACCCATATGGGAGGTGCGGTCTGATTGCTTTTCAAGATCAAAAAAGACAGCCCCTGGAATGTGGCCTTCTAAATATTCAGCTTCGGGATCACGGTCAACATTTGGCAAATGCCATGTGCCATCAACCACGGCTACGTCGTCATCGTTGATATGCTCTGCCAGCCAGTCAACACTAACAGTCACTTGATGATCGCTCATGGCGGTTTCCTCGATTAAATAATTAAGATGGTGTTGGATATTTTATCCGTCTACATCTTCGAACGGAATATCGAAGTCTGGTGTTTCTTCCATCCATGCTGGCACAGCGATATCTTTTGAACGCAGGAACTCAGGATCAAAGATTTTGGATTGATAGCGTGTTCCATAATCACACAGGATTGTCACAATGGTATGTCCGGGGCCAAGCTCGCGGGCCATGCGTACCGCGCCTGCAATATTGATCGCTGATGAACCACCAAGCACAATGCCTTCTTGATCCATCAAGTCAAAGACGTAAGGCATCGCTTCTGCGTCTTCTATTTGATAAGTGAAATCGGGTGTAAATCCTTCAAGATTGGCGGTAATGCGGCCTTGGCCAATGCCTTCCGAAATGGATGAGCCTTCAGCTTTTAATTCGCCGTTGGCGTAGAAGTTGTAAAGGGCGGCGCCCATTGGGTCGGCTATGCCTATTTTGATGTCAGACTTTTTAGCGCGCAGGGCGGTGGCAACACCTGCAAGCGTGCCGCCTGAACCACATGCGCATACAAAGCCGTCAATTTTACCGTTTGTTTGCTCAAAAATCTCAGGGCCGGTTGTTTCGATATGAGCTTGCCGATTTGCCACATTATCAAACTGATTGGCCCAGATTGCGCCGTTAGGGGTAGTTTTGTTTAGATGTTCAGCCAAGCGACCAGAAAGGCGGACAAAATTGTTTGGGTTGCGATAAGGCTTTGGTGGCACCTCAATAAGTTGGCCGCCATAGGCGCGAATGGCATCCTTCTTTTCTTGGCTTTGACTGTCAGGGATGACAATCACAGATTTATAACCAAGCGCTTTGCCCACCATAGCAAGGCCAATACCGGTGTTTCCAGCAGTTCCTTCTACGATGGTCCCACCAGGCTTCAAGGCGCCACTTTTTTCTGCTGCGCGGACGATCGACAAGGCTGCTCTGTCTTTAACAGACTGGCCGGGGTTCAAGAATTCTGCCTTACCCAATATTTCGCATCCGGTTTCGTCTGAGAGCTTTTTCAAACGCACCAGAGGTGTGTTTCCGATTAATTCAATGATCGATGGGAATATAGCATTCGTTGACATGAACTCGCACTCGTAGATGGTGTTGTTATTTTAAGAGAGGCTACTGCCTCGGCCACTTGACCGCAAGTGAGAACAGTTTGAATTTTCTGATATTTTTCAAATGTATAACTTTTGGTCTCTTTTTTGCTGTCTCTTGTTAAGAATATCACAGGATAATAACTGGGAACAATAAGTGATCCATATTGGGTTATAAGCCGTATCTTGTTTATTATTGTCAAATTGAATTAATTTTTGGATCAATTTATGAATTCAAATCCTATCGATGCTCTTTTTGCTGAATATGTAGCTGGGTCGTTAAGACGACCAGAAAAAGTTTTGCTCGATAGCCATATCGATATAAACCCTGTAAGCCGCGACTGGGTGCAAAACCTCGAAGCGATTGGTGGATCCTCACTTGAGTTAGGCCTTGAAGAGCCGATCAAAGACCCTGAGTCTATGATTGACGCAATTATCAATTCTCCGGAACAAGCTAGACCGTCAAAAGATGGTCTGAAGCCATATCGTTATAATAAAAACGATGAGTGGATGCCTGCTTCCTTGAGGCAATTTCTTGGTTTGTCGACAAAAGAAATTCCATGGCGCAAGAAAATTCCAGGAATCTCTGTATATAAAATGGATAATGTGGATGGGTGTGAAGTAAATCTTCTGCGTATTAAGCCGGGGTCGACCATGCCCAGTCATACACACGAGGGGCGAGAATTGACGTTGGTGCTCAAAGGATCTTTTGATGACGGAGAGGGGCAATATGCACGGGGCGATGTTTCTATCGCTGATGAGAGTGTTGGTCATAAACCTATCGCAGGCATGTCTGAAGAGTGCATATGTCTGACAGTCACAGATGCGCCACTGCGCTTTACTGGCCCTCTTGCCCGTCTTGTTTCTTCAATTATGCCTCGTTGATTTCACATCTATTTTCAGTGCACAATGAAGTCTGAAAAGACGTTCATCAAACTTACCCACTAGAGGAAATTGACGATAATGGCGAAACCGACCAGTCCGTTTGATGGTGTTGCATGGGTTACTGGTGCGAGTACAGGTATTGGTCGACAAACGGCGCTGAAGCTTGCGCAGCGTGGCTGGCGTGTTGTCGCAACTGCCAGAAGTGCTGATAAACTTGAAGAATTGGTGCGCGACGCAGGCGGTGGCTATGGCTATGTTATCCCTATCGCTGGCGACGTTACCGATAGCGAGCGCATGGCAGCAATTGTGGATGAAATAGAGCGTGACTATGGCGGTGTTGGTCTTGCGGTTTTAAATGCGGGCATTTATGAGCCGATGGAAGGTGATGAACTGAGTGTTGCGACCTTTCAATCAACCTTCGATGTCAATCTTAAAGGGACTGTGAATTGTCTGGTGCCGTTAAGCCATGTGATGGGGGCGCGGGAGAGGGGACAGATCGCGCTTGTTTCTTCTGTCGCCGGTTATGGTGGATTGCCAACATCAACAGCTTATGGCGCAAGCAAAGCGGCTCTTATTAATCTGGCTGAAAGCCTGAAATTTGATTTTGATAAGATGGGCATTTTGATACAGGTCATTAATCCGGGTTTTGTTGATACGCCTGCTACGAAGTCTAATCCATTTTCCATGCCGCTTTTGATGCAAGTTGATGCGGCGGCTGATGCGCTTATCAAAGGATTGGATAAAGGAAGCTTTGAGGTGACATTTCCGAAGGGTTTCACTTACGCGATAAAGTTGATTAATCTGCTGCCTTACTGGGCCTATTTCCCGTTGATGAATCGCATGACCAAATGGAATGAGCGTCCAATGAAGGTCGCGGGGAAGGTCGCGGGTGAAGATGATAAAGATCAGCTGCCTATTAAACGCTGGTAGTTGATTACGCCTTTGCGAAGGCCACTTGCCGCACGTCTATATTTTCTGAACGAAAACCAGCCTCACAATAGTACATATAAAATTCCCACATGCGCTTGAAGCGGTGATCGAATCCAAGTTTTTCAACTTCTGGCCATGCTTCATGAAATGATTTGCGCCATTCCACCAAGGTATCGGCGTAGTCGTGGCCGAATACATGTTCACCGGTTAACTGAAGACCACGGTCGCTTCCCAGTTTCGATAGGATTTGAGGTGTTGGCAACATGCCGCCAGGGAAGATGTAGCGCTGGATGAAATCTGTTGAAGCGCGATATTTTTCAAACAGGTTATCTTTGATCGTGATGACCTGCAATCCGGCGGTCCCCCTAGTGTTCAATCGATCTCGTAGGGTATCGAAATAAACAGGCCAGTATTTCTCGCCAACGGCTTCAAACATCTCAATCGATGCAATGCGGTCATAGTGTCCTTTTTCTTCGCGATAATCACGAAAGACGATATCCACTTTCTCGTTCAGTCCGGCCTCAAAGATGCGTTTTTTCGCAAAGTCATGTTGTTCCTGACTGATGGTCAGTGCTGTAACTTTGCAGCCAATTTCTTTAGCCGCATATTCCGCAAAGCCGCCCCAGCCGCAACCTATTTCCAGAACATTGTCTTTTTCTCTAATGCCGATTAGCTCTGCTAAGTTCGCATATTTCTCCCGCTGAGCTGAGGCTATATCCATATCTTTTTCGCGGTAGAGCGCAGAAGAATAGGTCATGGAAGGGTCAAGCCAGAGTTTGTAAAAACTATTGCCCAAGTCATAGTGAGCGGAAATATTGCGCTTTGATCCGGTTTTTGTGTTTGAGTTACGCCAATGAATAAATCGTAACAAAAGGCCTGTAATAAATTTACGCTGGCGAGCGATCATCAAATGATTGTTCTCGCAAAAAAGTTTCAAAACTGCGGTCACATCGGGACTTTTCCATTGTTCGTCCATATAGCTCTCGCCAACGCCCACATCGCCGTTTTTAAACACGCGGGTGGCAAGGTCAAAGCTGAGAAGTTCGATCGTGGCATCTGAACCTGGTAATTGACCTTCAATGCGGGTAACAGCGCCATTCGGCCATTTGATGGTCACGGCACCATATTTTAAATCAATCAGCATTTTGATGGCCGCGCGCGCTATAATGGGCAGTTTCCGACAAACAGATTTGGCATTGTCTCGCGTCACCAATATGGTGTCTTGTGTTATATTTAGCTCCATATGTCTTCTCTATTATTTATAATTTCACTGGGTGTTTTGGCGTTGATATTGATCGTCTCAAAATTTCATCAAACTAATGGGGTGATTTGTGTGGGTTTTGATAAAATTTAGCGCCTTTAAACCAAAGTTTCATGGCTTCAAAATGAATGGCGAAAACGACTTTAAACGTTAAAAATGGCTTTTTTATCAATTGTATAGAAAGACTTGTTGATGTAAAATTGTGTCGCTTAGCTTTGAGAGCTGCGCTAAGCAACGGGCCTTGTTGATCGTTTTCCAAAATGCGAAATGAAATCTGTTCTTCCGGCATTTGGGTTCGAAAAAAATAGCGCATTTTCATCTCAATAAATGGTGAAACGTGGAGAAGTTTATCACATTCTTGCTTTAAACCAGCGCTACTGAGTTGTCCGTTTTGGACGGGTTCGACATAAATATGTTTACCCCTAAATGTATTGCGTACCTCATAAATCATCGCGATAAGCTTGCCGTTTTTACTGCAGAAATAAATCGAGATGGGATTAAAGACATATCCAAAAATTCGTGGGTAACATAGGAGCTGAATACGGTCGGGTGTTTGCTCGAGGCCAGCATTGGAAAGACAATGGCGGATATAATTGCTTAAGCCCGTTGCATGCTCATCGCCGTGGTCTTTTTCATAAAAGGAGACAGGCGCAAATTTATTGACAGCGAAGAGACGACTTTTTTGGCTCGCTTGCGCCAGCTGGTCGATATCAATGAGAATATTAAACACTGAATAGGTGAAGCGATGGACGAAGGGCTTGAGGCGAGCGTGCATTACCGAGCCAACATAAAGCTGAACGGGTGAGACGCTCTCACCATTACGTTTTGCGAGTATGCATTTAGTCTCTTGGTTGCGAGGGGCTTGCAAAAAAGACTTCCTCATTCTGCTGCTTCGCGGTGTGCTGCCGTATCTTGTTCATAAGATCGCCAAGGGATGCGAGCGCCAAGTTTTTCAGCAACACTCAAGCCCGCTTTCAAGCCATCTTCATGGAAGCCATAACCGCACCATGCTCCACAATACCAGAAATTATCTTTTCCTTGAATAGAGGCGAGTGTTTCTTGTGCCTCAAGTGCTTGTTGATCGAACTGCGGATGGTCAAAATGCGCTACATGAAAGGTGAGAGCATCTTTGGGTGGCGTTTCTGGATTGAGGCTAATGAAAACAGGACGATCAGCATCAATATTTTGCAGCGCGTTCATATGATAGCTTACACAAACACCTGTCTTCTGCTGGGTCAGATCAGATGTTTCTATATAATTCCACGCAGACCAGACAGATGGATCTTTTGGCATCAAAGATTTGTCACGATGAAGATATATTGTGTTTGGCCGGTATTTAATCGCACCAAGGATTTCCCGTTCCTTTGTGGTGGCATCTCCCATCATGGCAAGAGTTTGATCGGTGTGCGAAGCGAAGACGACGTGGTCATATGCTTCTTGATTACCATGTTCATCGGTGACATAGGCCATGCCGTTTTTGCGGATCACATTTGTCACTTTGCTCTCATAGCGTATGTTTTGTTGAAACGGCGCAATGATTTTTGTGACATAGGAGCGGCTTCCTCCCACAACGGTGCGCCATTTTGGGCGCTCGCTGCGCTTATGCATCAGCTTGTGATTATTGAAGAAGCGGATGAAACTTTCGGCAGGAAAATCCATAATATCCGCATGTGGGGTTGACCAGATTGCCGCACCCATGGGGGCGAGGTAATCGGAAATGAAAATTTTGCTGAATTTATTATCTTTGAGATAATAGCCAAGAGTACGCGTACCCAAGCGGCTTGCGTTAAAATCTGCCTGGGCCATTTTGTTGAATTTTAAAATATCAAAAATCATTATCCAAAAACGGCGAGAGAAGAAATTCTTCTTTTGTGCGAAAATGCTCTTAATGGATTTGCCGGACCATTCAAGCGCCCCGCCGCGCATAGAGACACCAAAGCTCATGTCGCTTTCACGTGTTTGAACATCTAGATGTTGGAAAAGGGCGACCAGATTGGGGTAATTCAGCGAGTTATAGACGATAAAGCCCATGTCGACGGGAATGGTTTTTCCCTCATAATCGATATCAACGGTATAGCTATGTCCGCCGGGTCTGGAGCGGGTTTCATAAACACAAACATGATGTTCATTAGTCTCGGCGGTTGGTTGTGTGAGTGCCCATGCGGCAGCGTTGCCTGAGATACCTGAACCAATAATTGCAATGCGCATTCGTTTCATTTCCCAGTGGGTTTTGGATCAAGTCTCGCGTTGTTTTAGCGCGTATTTAAACTGAAGCCATATCTAATGCGGTGAAGTTACTTTTCAATGCACTGTTGATAAAATTCAGTTTATCGCTTTTTTCAGATCAAGGATTCGTTCAACGTTGTCACGGGCCAGCGAACCGTCATCGTTCCAAAAAGAGTTTTCAAACCCTATCCGCATTTTGCCGCCAGCCTGATGTGAGGCTTTGAGGCAACGGGTTTCAGCTTTGCCAAATGCACAAATCGACCAATCGGCCTCTAGGTTTCTATTTGAGAGCCAAATGATGAAAGGGAGAAGGTCTTCCGGTGTGCTTTGTTGATTTTTAGTATAACGGCCAAGAACGAAAAGAAGCTGAACAGGATCAGTTGTCGGGGTGAGGGAACTCAGTAGTCCTTCTAGGCGAATAATGTCCTCAGGGCTGTATAAAATATGTTGAACTTTGATTTTGGAGTGGTTGCACCAATTATAAAAATCAATAACAGCGGCGTGGTCGTCATGAGCCAACATCTCCGCAACTGCAATAGAAACGGCATTTGGTTTAACGTCACGAACCACTTGCTGCTGTTCTTGCGGTGAATAAATTCCAACCGCTTCTGTGGTTATTTGAACCATCATATTTGGTACAGTTATTTTGAGCTCGGCTAGGGCTTCGCGATAAAGACCAGCATCAAGACTATGTTCGCCGTGACTCCCGCGCACATGTAGATGAAGCCCGTCCGCGCCTGCCTGAAAAGAATCACGTGCAGTTGCAACAGTCTCGGGAATTGTGATCGGCAATGCCGGATGATCCTGCTTGCTGCGGCGTGCACCATTAGGGGCAACCATGATCTGAGGGAGAGTGTTCAAAGAGAGGCCTTTAGTGCTATTGAAAGTTTATCTGTAATCTCATCAATCTGGCACTCTTTCATAATGAAGGGAGGTGCTAGAAGAATGTGATCGCCATTGACACCATCAACGGTGCCGCCCATCGGATAGCATATCAGACCAGCTTTGAATGCTGCTGTTTTGATTTTTTTATTGATGGCTTTTTTAGAGGCAAAAGGTTTCTTCGTGTCTCGGTCTTCCACAATCTCCAGCCCTTGAAAAAGCCCGCGCCCACGGATGTCACCAATATTGGGGTGTTGTCCAAAAGTTTGATGAAGGGCGGCATTTAGTTTGCTGCCCATATCAACCACATGCGGAATGAGACGGTCATTCAGCAAGGTTTGCACAACGCATAGTGAAGCTGCACAGGCAATTGGATGGCCCATATAGGTGTGGCCATGTTGAAAAAAACCGGTTCCGTCTTCAATCGCGGCGTAGATTTGGGCGGAGCATAGCATTGCTCCTATTGGCTGGTAGCCTGCGCCGAGACCTTTGGCGATGCATAGGATATCGGGGACCACATTTTCTTGTTCACAGGCAAAAAGAGTGCCGGTGCGCCCCATACCGCACATGACTTCATCAAGGATCAGAAGAACGCCGTATCGTGTGCAAATTTCGCGAATGCGCTTAAAATAACCTTCCACTGGGGGCACAGCGCCAAGAGTTGCACCGACCATGGGTTCCGCAATAAAGGCCATCACATTTTCTGGCCCAAGGTTTAATATCGCTTCTTCCAATTCATTGGCGACGCGCTGACCATAGTCATGCTCGCTTTCGCCTGCCTCTTGGCCTCGATAAGCATAACAAGGAGCTATACGGGTTGTCTCAACCAGCAAGGGAGAAAAAGGTTTGCGCCGCCATTCATTCCCGCCAGCGGCCAAAGCACCTAGCGTATTCCCGTGGTAGCTTTGTTGGCGGGCAATAACATGTCGGCGGTTATCATCACCTTTTTCAATGTAATATTGCCTCGCAAGTTTCAGTGCAGCTTCCACTGCTTCTGATCCACCGGAGACGAAGTAAGCGCGATCAATGCCGACAGGCGCATGTTCAATTAAAAGATCAGCGAGCTCTTCCATTGGTTGTGAGGTGAAAAAACCGGTGTGCGCAAAGGCAATTTTGTCGACCTGTGCTTTTATTGCGGCACTGACTGCAGGATGGCCGTGGCCTAGACATGAAACAGCAGCGCCGCCCGACCCATCAAAATATCGCTTTCCATCAGCGTCGATAAGGTAACAGCCTTCACCACTTACTGCTGTTGGTTGCTTGCTCTTGGTGGATCGTCCAAAAACGTGTCCCATGATTTTTCGCTTACGGTGTGGTCCTAACAACAAGAACAGATTGATCTGCGTGTCGTACAACGCGGGCTGCGTTTGGTCCCAGTAGATAATCTTTCAGCTTGGGGCGGTGCGAGCCAATGACAATCACATCAGCATCTACCTTGTTGGCAGTTTCTATGATTTCTTCATAGATATTGCCATGTGCGATAATGTGTTGAACCTTAACGCCATTCGGCACATGCATTTTTGTGAAATTGTGCATAGTGTCGCGTGCGGCGCTCAAGGCTTCTTTTTCGTGTCCCTCAGGAAAAAATGAACCCACAACAGACATGCCATAATCAGGCACGACACAAATAACATGTAGGGTATCATCGTCAGAGATAAGTTCGAGGCCGGCATTTAAAACCTTCCCTGATGATGCTTCATCGCCGAGATCAATTGAAACCAGAACTTTTTTGAACATATTCATGATGCGGCTCCTTGTGGTTCCGCAGGCGTCATTGTTTTGCGGCGTCGGCGTTGCAGTACATAAATAAAGCCAAGCAGTCCTAGCGCTGGGAGATAAAGTAGCTGTTTTGGTGTTTGATTTACGGGTACCAGAACTTTGACAATTTCCTGATCAAAATCGAAACCGGCTAGTTGAGCAGGTGAATCGAAGGTTGCATTGTCAACGATGACTTTGCCGTCTTGTTCCAGAATTTCCAGACCGTAAGCCTCTAGTCGTTCTGCACCGGTTGGTTCATCGCCAACTTTGATAATCATGGTGAGCGATACAGGGTCACCCACGTCATCAAGCCCGTTCACCAGTGCGCGCATTTCGCTCCCCGGCTCAAGAGATCCGATAGATTCAACAATCTGCGCTGGCGGCGTCTCATTGAAAGGCGGAGAAATCATATCCATCCAGAAACCCGGGCGGAATAAGGTGAAGGCAATCAAGATGAGAGCAAGGGATTCCCAAATCCGAGATTTGGTGATGAAGAAGCCTTGCGATCCTGCCGTGAATATTAGCATCGCGAGGGTTGCGACAATGAAGACGAACAATCCTTGCAGTGGCGTCACATCAATCAACAAAATATCAGTGTTGAAGATGAACAAGAACGGTAATAGCGCCGTTCTTAATGAGTAAAAGAAGGCCACAAAACCTGTGCGTATAGGGTCGCCACCAGACACGGCGGCCGCGGCAAAGGACGCCAGCCCGACCGGCGGTGTGACATCTGCCATAATGCCAAAATAAAACACGAAGAGATGGACCGCAATCAATGGCACAATCAGTCCGTTTTGCTGGCCAAGGGCAACAATCACAGGAGCCAGAAGAGAGGACACAACAATATAGTTGGCCGTGGTTGGCAAGCCCATTCCAAGGATCAAGCTGAGGATCGCTGTGAAGATCAATATCAGCATGATTTGACCCTGAGACAGGAACTCGACCAAGGCGGCTAGCACAGCACCAACGCCGGTCTGTGATACGGCGCCAACGATGATGCCGGCAGCGGCTGTGGCAATACCAATGCCGATCATATTACGTGCACCGGTAATGAGCCCGTCAATTAGCTCATTAAAACCACGTGCCCATGCACCATTGCCATTTTCTCCTCTGAATATCGCGAAGAGAGGGCGCTGGGTCAGCAGAATGAAAATCATGAGTGCTGTGGCCCAAAAAGCCGATAAGGATGGCGACAGGCGCACAACCATCAAGCACCAAATCAAAACGCCAACGGGAAGAAGGAAATGGAGACCAGATTTTATGGTCGGTCCAGGTTCGGGTAGCTTGATCACTGGCTCATTTGGATCGTCTAGTTCAAGCTCAGGAAAGGACGAACAAAAACTGGCAAGATAAATGTAAACCGCTATCAATAATGCTCCAATGATCCACGGTGTTGTGCCACCAGCCAGTGCCCCAATCACATTCACCAGATAGAAAACACCAAAGGCGGCAATTACGGTGAGACCGAGAACCATGGCTCCGGTGGAGACAAATTTCATGGCGAAGTCTTCACTACGATTTTTCATGATATTCAATGCGACCACAACAACAACCAAGGCAATGGCAACAGCAAGTAGGCGAGGTCCGGCAGCACCAAGAGCCTGAAACGCTTCAAACAGATAATAGATACCGCTGGCTAAACCCATGATGACGGCCATGGTGATGCCAAATGAAATAAGCCCCCATTTGAGAGGTTTGGGTTCGCTTGAGCGCGGTAGACCTGCCATGCCAAGCTTAGCTGCTTCTAAGTGCACAATGTACACAAGCGCAATGTAAGAGATAATGGCAGGCACAAAGGCATGTTTGACAACTTCAAAGTAAGATATGCCGATATATTCCACCATCAAAAAGGCGGCAGCGCCCATGACAGGCGGCATGATTTGGCCATTCACGGAGGAGGCAACTTCAACCGCGCCGGCTTTTTCTGCGTTAAATCCAACACGGCGCATCATCGGAATGGTAAAAGTGCCTGTGGTGACAACATTGGCAATTGAGGAGCCGGAGATAAGGCCGGTCATGCCTGATGCTACGACAGCAGCCTTAGCGGGACCACCACTGAAGTGGCCCATAAGTGAGAAGGCAACTTTGATGAAATAATTGCCAGCACCTGCTTTATCGAGAAGGGCACCAAAGAGCACGAATAAGAACACAAGGTCGGTCGACACGCCAAGCGCAATTCCGAAAACGCCTTCGGTTGATAGCCATTGATGGTAGGCCACAGCGTTAAAGCTCGCGCCTTTCCAAGCTAAAAATCCGGGTGCATAAGGCCCAAGGAAGGTATAGCCGAGGAAGATGATGGCGACTACCATCAAAGGAGGGCCAAGTGCGCGTCGGGTTGCTTCAAGCAGGAATAGAATGCCAGCTACAGCGACGACAACATCGAGTGAATTAGGATTATTAGGTCTGTCAGAAAGCTGGCTTCCAGTAATTGATTTAACCAGATCGGTGTCGAAAACAAACAGATAAATCGCGCAAAATGCTCCAGCGATGGCGAGCCCCCAATCGACCATTGGGATGTGGCGGCGAGGTGAAGACTTGAAGGCAGGGAATACGAGATAAGCTAAGAAGATGGCAAAGGCTAAATGGATAGGCCGCGCTTCGCGGCTGGAGAAAACGCCAACACCAAATGTAAAGGGCAAGGGTGATGCGATCCATAATTGAAAGATCGACCAAACCAACGCAGTACCGGCTATCAAAAGTGCAATTTGCTTATTGACCGGTGATCTACCTCCAGTGTCAGCGGAGGCGACCAGATCGTCGAGTTCTTTTTCGCTTAATTTGACGTTGCTTGTATCGTCTTTAGCCATTTATCAAGCTCCTTATTGCCCAGGAAATTTGGATTAACTGATTAAAAAGCTCATTGCCTTCGCGTTAATCAGAAGGGGTCTTAATAGTGTTTAATTATTAAATTGGTTGGCGCGACCTATGCGCGCCAACCACATTTCAACAGTATAAATTTATTTCCAGCCGCGCTCTTTATAATAGCGCAAAGCACCTTCGTGCAGTGGAGCTGAAAGGTTGTTCGTGATCATATTAGCTTCTTCAAGGTTATTAAATGCAGGGTGCATTTTCTTGAAGCGATTAAAATTATCGAAGACAGCTTTTGTCATTTGATACACGACATCTGGTGATGTTTTGCTGGAAGCAACAAAAGTGGCACCAACACCAAATGTTTCAATTGCATCCGGCGTGCCTGTGTAAAGACCAGCTGGAATGGTCGCCATGGCATAAAAGTCTGCGCCTCCGGCCAGTGCTTTGATTTTATCGTTGTTGACATTGATCAACTTGGATTCACAAGAGGTGGTTGCCTCTTTAATCGTGCCTGCGGGATGGCCAACGGTGAACACAATCGCGTCCACTTTATTGTCGCAAAGGGCAGCGGCTTGTTCTGACGATTTAAGTTCAGCTGCAAGTGTGAAGCTTTCGTTTGTCCAACCCATTTCCTTCATGACAACTTCAAATGTTGCCCGTGCGCCAGAACCGGGATTGCCGATATTGACACGTTTTCCAACAAGGTCTTCGAATTTTTCAATACCAGAGTCTGCTCTTGCTACAACCGTAAATGGTTCTGGGTGTACAGAGAATACGGCGCGGAGCTCTTCGAATTTTCCATCTGGAAATTTGTCAGGTGCCGTGCCATTGTAAGCATGGAACTGCCAGTCAGACTGAGCAACACCCAAGTCTAGATCACCGGCGCGGATACCATTGATATTAGCAACAGAACCACCTGTTGTGTGAGTGCACTTGATGTCATGATCTTTGGTGCCACGGTTCACAAGGCGACAAATTGCACCACCAACTTGATAATAAACGCCGGTTTGTCCGCCAGTGCCGATTGTAACGAATGTTTCTGCTAGTGTTTGAGAATTCAAGCCTATCATTGATAAAGCCATGACGCTGCCAAATAGTATTTTTCTCATTTGTATCTCCTTAGGATAAATCGTTAGCAGGTAATAATTTTATCAGTCACGCATAGTTTACTGACGTCCGTCAACAGTAAATAGAAAAAACAATGTGTAGAGCTTGCGCTATTGGAAAATTATTTCTGGATCTGGCAATGGGTTAAGATAGGCTGGGTGCATGAACTCATAAATTGTATCAATAACAGGGGTTTACTGAGTATACATGCGCTAGCATCATGTTTCATGTAGCGTATTAACATTTATGATGAAGCCCATTAGAATTCAGAAAAAATGTAATGAGCTGTATCTTTTGTTGT
The DNA here is from genome assembly GCA_039989895.1 of Hyphomicrobiales bacterium. Taxonomy (NCBI): domain Bacteria; kingdom Pseudomonadati; phylum Pseudomonadota; class Alphaproteobacteria; order Hyphomicrobiales; species Hyphomicrobiales bacterium. The sequence goes on along the minus strand of JBDXGY010000006.1, from coordinate 921,232 downwards.
AATATGCTCAATAATAGACTGTGATACTAATATGATTTTATCATCGTCTCATTTTCGGTGAAGATGTATATAAAACGTAAGGTTAACTAATGTTTGGGAGGACAAAATGAAATTTAAGAAACTTGGACTATTGGGTGCGTTAGCCCTTGGATTAACGGCAACATCATCATTTGCTGGTGACTATCCAGAACGGCCTATCGCAATGGTTATTCCTTATGGCGCAGGTGGAGCGACAGATATTTCTGCCCGCACGATTGCGGAACCACTTGGTAAGGCTGTCGGTAAACCACTCATCATGGCGAATGTGACTGGTGCTGGAGGGGCAACAGGTTCTGTAACCGTACAAAACGCAAAGAACGACGGCTATAAAATGCTTTTCGCACGCGTTGGTTCGCACTCTGTTAATCCGGCGATGAAGGCAACCTTGCCTTATACGCTTGAAGATTTTCGTTTTGTGACGGTTTATGAAATCAATCCAGTCGCCTGTGCCGTTAAAGCTGACTCAGACATCAACTCAATGGATGACTTGGTCGCTAAAGTGAAAGCGGGTGGTGTGAGCTACTCTTCATCAGGTGTTGGGTCACTTCTCCACCTTGCTGGTGCAATGGTCTTGAAAGAATTTGGTATTGAGCAGCCCTTGAAATCTGCAACACACATTCCGCTTAAGGGTGGTGGTGCAGCAGCAACAGCTGTTTTAAATGGCACGGCCACGTTCCTTTGCACAAATTCATCGGCTGTCGCGGGTTTTATCGCTAACAATCAACTCAAGCCATTGATGGTAACAACAGCTGAGCGCGTTAAAGGCTTTGATGCGCCTACATCTGTTGAGCTTGGCAAACCTAACTTGCAGAAGCTCGTTGGCTGGACTGGCATTGCAGGCCCTGACGACATTTCTGATGATGTTGCCGATAAGTGGGGCAAGTGGATGGCTGAAGCAACAGCTGATGCTGGTTTCCGTGAAAAAATGGAAGCACGTGGTTCTGTTATTCGGTTGATGGATCCAAAAGAAGCTAATGCATTTATCCAAGACCAGTTTACTGTTTTCCGTAAGTTGGTTGATGATCTCGGTATGCGTATCGAAGGCTAATATACAGCTAATATACCACGCCAGTCATAAGCGGCTGGCGTGGTCTTTTTGGGGAACGATATGCGGGATAACCGAGCACAAGCGATCATGGGTATTGCGACGATTGCTGCATCCTTGTTTTTAATCTTTATCGCAATTCCTCGATGGGTGGCATCGCCTAGTAATGTTTCTAATATTATTCTCTCGCCCTTGTTCTGGCCCTATGCGTTGGCGTTAGTAACAATGCTTATAGGATTAGGGATGGTCGCCATGTCACGGCGTGCAATGCCGAGTGCTACTGGTGATAATGAAGATGATGAAGTGATTGCTACAGGTGGTTATAAGCGTCTTTCAATCATGGGCGTTATCATGATTTTATACGTGCTTGCGTTGCCATGGCTTGGCATGGTGTGGGCGTCAATGCTCGCTTTTGTTTCTGTTTCTTTTCTTGTGCGTACAACACATCCCAAGGCTACAGTTATTAGCGCTATCATTATTCCTTTGGTGCTTTATGCCTTTTTTGCGCATGTTGCAGGTGTTGGTATTCCGCAAGGTGAACTGGTCAGACTTCCATGAGTTTTATAGACAATATACAAGCGGGCCTCTCGCTTATTTCAAATGTTGAGAGCTTTGCGGCACTTGCAGGCGGTATTGTGATTGGTGTTATTGGTGGAGCGATACCTGGTATGTCGGCAACCATGGCTGTTGCGCTGACTTTGCCGTTTACTTTTGCGATGTCGCCTATCACCGGTATCCTGCTCTTGTTGGGGGTTTATAAGGGCGGCATTTTTGGTGGTTCTATTCCTGCAATTTTAATTAAAACGCCTGGGACTCCAGCTTCCAGTGCTACCGTGCTGGACGGTTATCCTATGGCGGAGAAGGGGCAGGCAGGTAAGGCGCTTGGCATGGCTTTGTGGGCCTCTTGTACGGCTGATTTGATATCAAACCTTGCATTGATCTTTTTTGCGGGTTGGCTTGCGTCTTTTGCGCTTAGCTTTGGTCCGCCTGAGTTTTTTACACTCATCCTGTTTTCTTTAACAATTATTGCGGGCGTGTCAGGCAACAGTTTGTTGCGTGGGGCATTGTCGGCGCTTTTGGGCCTACTGCTTGCCACTATCGGTCTTGATTTAGTTTATGGCACCAATCGGTTTACCTTTGAAAACCCTAACATGATGGGCGGCTTGAATTTCATCGCCGTGCTTATTGGCCTCTTTGCTATTCCTGAGATTTTGTCGATGGTCTGGAACCCGAAAGAAAATGAGGGAAAAGCGAGGCAATTGGGTGGCAATTGGGTGACTTTTTCTGAATATATGAGATGCTTTAAGTCGATTGTTCGTGGCAGTTTTATCGGGGTTTTCTTGGGTAGCATTCCCGGCATAGGTGCCGCTCCCTCGGCTTTTTTGTCATACAGCGAAGCGCGACGACGTTCGCCCAATAAAGACAACTTTGGTAAAGGCGAGATTGAAGGTGTTGCAGCATCTGAGGCCGGCAACAATGGCGTTGCGGGCGCAACTCTTATTCCGCTTCTCGCGCTTGGCGTGCCGGGAGATGTTATCACAGCTATTATCATTGGCGCTTTTATGATCCACGGCCTTCAACCCGGTCCGATGATGTTTGTTTTGAATGTTGATATTATCTACGGGCTTTTCATGGGTTTGATTGTTAGCTCCGTGTTTTTATTCTTATTTGGCTCGGTTGCCATTCGTGGGTTTAAATTTGTTGCAGATGTACCGCGCGGGGTGCTTTTTCCTGCTGTGCTGGTGCTGTGTGTTTATGGGGTTTTTGCGGTCAACAACAACATCTTTGATGTGGGCGTTATGTTCGCCATGGGCATTGTTGGGTTCATCATGATGCGTAACGACATTCCCGCTGCACCATTTTTAATTGCTTTTATCATCGGCCCCTTGTTGGAAGATAATTTCAGGCAGGCGATGCTGATGTCTGGTAGTTCACCAACAATCTTGTTTAGGGGGCCTATCACTTGGTTTTTCTGGGCTTTGACGATTATTACTGTTGTGGCAATTATTCGCGCCGGTATGAGAGCGGCAAAAAAACCAGTGGCTTCGGTGAATGATTGAAACTAGAATTTTGATGATCTGATGTATCAACCACAAGTATGCTTATGAAGAACTTTCAAAAATCCATTGTAATATTCATAAGTGGCTTATCACTCATTATCATTGGTTTGTTTTTGTCGTTTGGATTTGTTGAACGGCATTTTCTACGCGAATTAGCTGTACAAAACGATAGCACCATAAGATTGGTTGCTTCTGGTTTGAGTGGTGCATTAAAGCGATTTGAGCCATTGCCTGTTTTGCTTGCTGATAAAACAGATATGAAATGGTTGTTGGCATCCAATGGAGATCAGACACATGTCAATCATGTTAATCTAGAACTCAAGAAAATCGCTAAAAACCTAGGTGCTTCCGATATTTATGTGCTGGATAAAAATGCAGTTACAATTTCTTCCAGTAATTTTGACTCAGATGCATCCTTCATTGGTAAAGATTTTAATTACCGTCCTTATTTTTATGAAGCCTTTAGTGGCAAACCAGCACAGTTTTATGCGCTCGGTACAACGTCCTTGAAACGTGGATATTATTTTGCAGCTCCGATAGTTGTAAATGATGAAATCTTGGGCGTTATAGCTGTCAAAATCGGCGTAGATTCATTTGAAGAGAACTGGGGAGGGACGGATCGAAAGATTTTCGTTTCTGATAAAAACGGTGTGATTTTTATGGCGAGCGAACCAAAATGGCGGTTTAAATCTCTGCACCCACTGAGTGAACAAAGTTTGCTTGAAATCGAGAGGACCAAGCAGTTTCCAATAAACCAGCTTGCGCAAATGGACATAAATACTGTTTCATCAGCATCAGATGAATTCAGGCTCACGACCATAGGTGAGGGAGAAGAGGCGGATTCTTATCTGGAAAGCAGGCAGGCGATTGCATCTGCGGGTTGGACACTTCATGTATTGGCGCCAAGGAGTAGTGCAACAACTCAGACATATATAACGTTAGCCATCGCCTTTTTGTTCTTGTCATTATGTCTCATGATTGCGGCTGCGATCATTCAACGCCGGGCTCATTTGATTAAGAACATTGAGTTGCAAAAACGGACACAAGAAGAGCTAGAGAGTAGGGTGGCTGAGCGTACATATGAGCTTAATCTGACGAATAGAAAACTAACGCGAGAAGTGAAAGAGCGGACGCAAACCGAGAATAGGCTGCGCACTACTCAAAATGAATTAATCCAAGCGGGCAAACTTGCTGCATTGGGTCAAATGTCTGCGTCCTTATCTCATGAACTAAACCAGCCATTGTCTGCGGTTAAGTCATATGCAGACAATGCGCGCAAATATTTACAGCGTGATAATATAAATAAAGCGGCGACGAATATTGAGCACATCTCGCAGATGGTTGATCGGATGGCTGAGTTGGGTCAGCATTTGAGGAATTTCGCTCGCAAGCCGCAGCAAAAAATTGATGTTGTTGAATTGTCCGAAGTATTCCGGTCAGTTGATCAAATTATGAGTGCACGCATTAAAGAAGCCAATGCACAATTGCAATTAGAGCCTTTTAATGGTGCTTTGATGGTGCAGGGCGGGCAGGTCAGATTGCAGCAGGTCATGGTCAATCTGGTGAATAATGCACTGGATGCAATGCACGAAACCTTGCAGCCTGTTGTTATTGTCTCGGTCCATGAAGATGTTGGCAGAGTTGAAATTCGAGTGCGTGATCACGGGCATGGAATAGATGATAAAATCATTGATAAAATTTTTGACCCATTTTTTACAACTAAAAAGATAAATGAGGGCGTGGGGCTAGGGCTGTCAATTTCCTATAATATCATTCAAGATTTTGGTGGGACACTCAGTGCTTATAATCATAGTGATGGTGGCGCAGTTTTTGCCATATCACTTGAGGGTGTAACGTCTATACAAAAAGCTGCAGAATGAAACATGCGATGGACAAATTGAATGTAATCTTTGTCGATGATGAAGAGCACTTGCGCTATGCGGCGGAGCAAACCTTTGAACTTGCGGATATTACTGTTGCTTGCTTTGATTCTGCAAAGACAGCATTAGAGCAAATAAACCGACAGTTTAATGGCATTATCGTGTCTGATATTCGTATGCCGGATATGGATGGTTTTGAGTTTTTACAACATGTCCTCGATATAGATTTCGAGTTGCCGGTTGTTTTGGTGACGGGGCATGGCGATGTGCAAATGGCAGTTGAGGCTATGCGCAAGGGGGCTTATGATTTTATTGAAAAGCCTTATGCGCCAGACCATCTGACTGAGGTTGTCAGACGTGCCATTGATAAGCGGCGGCTTACGCTGGAAAATAGAGAGTTACGGTCTAATCTAACGAAGCGCGATGAGCTTGAGGTTCGTTTGGCGGGGCGTACAGATGTTATGGTCGCGATGCGGAAAGCTATTCGCGCTGTTGCTCCAACGGAAACAGATGTTTTAATCGTTGGAGAGACAGGATCAGGCAAAGATGTTGCCGCTCGCGCGATCCATGCGCTGAGCCCACGGGCAAATCGCCCATTTGTTGCGCTGAATTGTGGTGCGATGTCGGTTGACCAAATTGAAAGCGAGCTCTTTGGTCATGAGGTGGGTGCATTTCCTGGTGCGATGCGTGAGCGCTATGGAAAATTTGAACATGCACGTGGTGGGACAGTCTTTCTGGATGAAATTGAAAGTATGCCCAAAGAACTACAGGTAAAACTTTTACGGGTGTTTGAAGAGCGTAAAATCACACGTCTTGGTTCTAATATTCCAATAGAACTCGATGTGAGATTCATTGCTTCCAGCAAATTGAATTTGGAGAATGAGGTTAAAGAAAATCGCTTTCGGGAAGATTTATATTATCGCTTAAATGGTATGACATTGAAGATTCCTAACCTTGAAGAGAGGCGTGATGATATTCCACGTTTGTTTATTCAACTAGCCAATGAATCTGCCCGTCGCTATCGAAGACAATTTCCTGAAATTCCTGCAGATATTCTGATTGATATGGCCAATAGGCAATGGCCCGGCAATGTACGGCAACTGAGAAATGTCGCCGATCAGTTTGCTTTGGGTCTAGCGTCACAGAACGAAGGCATTACTAGTAATAATAAAGATGGAGGGCGCCTCTCAGAGCGTGTGGCAGCCTATGAAAAATCAGTAATCAGCGCTGAGCTATATGCTCATAATGGTGTTTTAAAAAACACCTATGAATCGCTGGGATTATCAAGAAAATCGCTCTATGAGAAAATGCAAAAATACGATCTTGATCGCTCAGCTTACACTAAGCCAGACAGTAAATAGTAACCGCATATATTGAGTGTTTCTTATTTCACCCATCTTTTTGCGTGCAATGTTACCATATCCACCCATCGAGGCCATTTATATGAAATACTAAGTCACGATTATAATGTGGCCCTTGCATGTAAAATGCGATTATTATTACTGCTAAGGAGCTGCCACCTTAAAAAAGGCACAAATTAAATACGTCCTGGGAGGATATAATGCGTAAATTTAAAATAGCGGCTTTGGCCGTTGGACTAATGTCAATGACAGCCACTGGCGCACTTGCAGCCTGTGATCCTGGTGAGACAGTTATCAAATTCAGTCATGTTACCAACACTGATAAACACCCTAAAGGTATTGCTGCAAGCTTGCTCCAGCAGCGTGTGAATGACGAGATGAATGGTAAAGCCTGTATGGAGGTTTTTCCAAACTCAACGCTTTATAATGATAATAAAGTGCTTGAAGCTTTGCTGAACGGTGACGTTCACTTGGCTGCGCCTTCGTTGTCTAAATTCGAAAAATTCACAAAGAAATTCCGTATTTTCGATCTGCCATTCATGTTTAAAAACATCAATGCAGTGGATGCCTTTCAAGCTTCTGATAAAGGCCAAGCTTTGCTTGACTCAATGCAAAAACGTGGTCTTCAAGGTCTAGGATATTGGCACAATGGCATGAAACAGATTTCTGCTAATAAGCCGCTTGTTTCGCCGTCAGATGCTAAAGGTTTGAAATTCCGCGTTCAGTCATCAGACGTGCTGGCCGCAACAATGGCAGCGATCGGTGGATCACCGCAGAAAATGGCGTTTTCTGAAGTTTATGGTGCTCTCCAGCAGGGTGTTGTGGATGGTCAAGAAAACACTTGGTCAAACATTTTTGGTAAGAAGTTCTTTGAAGTACAAGATGGTGTGACAGAGTCTGGTCATGGCATCATTGACTATCTCGTTGTGACGTCAGTCGACTTTTTGGATGGCTTGAAGCCAGAAGTTCGTGATCAATTCGTCACAATCCTAAATGAAGTTACAAACACACGGAATAAAGAATCAACTCTTGTAAATGAAGAAGCAAAACAAGCTGTTATTGCCGCTGGTGGCATTGTTCGCCCACTAACAGCAGCACAACGTGAAGAGTGGGTTACAGCAATGAAACCTGTGTGGAAGCAATTTGAAGGTGACGTCGGCACTGATACGATTGAAGCCATTCAAGCGATTAATGCGTCTACTAAGTAGACATTTATAACGCTTCTGGCGGCTCCGAATTTTTCGGGGCCGCTGTTACTTCATAGGAGCCATCACTTCATAGGATAAGTCAGATGAGTTATAATCCATCGCCGTCGTCTTTTTTCAATAAGATTGAGGAGACGTCGATCGCCATCATTCTTGGCATCATGACAATCATGACGTTTTCCAATGTGGTTGCTCGGTATGTTTTCAATTCTAATATTTTTTATGCGTTAGAACTTACAGTCTTTCTGTTTGCTTGGCTCGTGCTCTTTGGTGCAAGCTATGCTGTGAAAAAAACAGCCCATCTTGGGGTTGATGCACTTATCAATCGATTTGCTTCTCCAACCAGACGCATTTTAGGTCTGATTGTTGCTGCTGTTTGTATTATGTATGCTTTTATCCTTCTCAAAGGATCGTGGGATTATTGGGCGCCTTTCGCCAATCTAGCGCCGACTGATGGTCGCTGGTTCCCCACAGGATTCTCAGAAAATTATCGCCCCCAAGGTTGGTATGAAACACAAGACATTCCGGTGCCTTTCTTTATGGAATGGCTGGAAGATGTTTTCAACGATGGCGATGAATATGAAAAAATGCCAAAGGTCGTCCCTTATATAGTGATGCCACTTTCCATGGCTTTGTTGCTCTTCAGGTTTGTTCAGGCCTTCATTCGTGTTTACAAAGGTCAGCAAGAAATGTTGATTGTTAGCCACGAAGCCGAAGAAGAAGTGGCTGAAGCTGCTGAAACCCTCAAGAAATCGGAGGGTTAGATCAATGGAACTCTTTATCCTTTTTTCTCTTATTATCGCTTTGATGATGATCGGCGTTCCAATAGCTGTTTCTCTCGGTTTTTCATCTATTGTCTTTCTTCTATGGTATTCGGATAGTTCTACAGCCTCTATTGCTGCGACGCTTTTTGAGGCTTTCGAAGGCCATGCAACACTGCTTGCAATCCCGTTCTTTATTCTTGCCTCGTCTTTTATGTCCACTGGCGGTGTAGCACAGAGGATCATACGGTTTTCTATCGCTCTGGTTGGACACTTTCGCGGCGGTCTTGCAATTGCCGGCGTTCTGGCCTGCATGATTTTTGCCGCTTTGTCTGGTTCTTCACCTGCGACTGTGGTCGCAATTGGTACAATCGTGATCGCTGCTATGCGCCAGGTTGGCTATACCAAAGACTTTGCAGCGGGCGTTATCGCCAATGCTGGCACTTTGGGTATTTTGATCCCGCCCTCCATTGTCATGGTGGTTTATGCCGCAGCCGTTGATGTTTCTGTTGGTCGGATGTTCTTGGCGGGCGTGATCCCGGGTCTTCTTGCTGGTTTCATGTTGATGCTGGGTATCTATGTGATTGCGCGCATTCGCGGCATGCCTATTGGTGAGTGGAAAGGCTGGAAAGAGGTCGTCGTTGCCGGTGCGGATGCGTCTTGGGGGCTGCTGTTGATCGTGATTATTATGATTGGCATTTACGGTATTCCTGGTGTCACAGGTGCGATTTTCACACCAACAGAAGCTGCCGCTGTTGCCTCTGTCTATGCTTTCCTTGTTGCTGTTTTTATCTATCGAGATATGGGGCCATTGGCGAATAAGGAAACAGGGGAGAAATACTCTTTGTTACAACGCCCGCAAGCTTTATTGACTGCGTTTTGGCACAAAGATACCGTGGATACCCTGTTTACTGCAGGTAAGCTTGTCATCACTTTGATGTTCGTAATTGCAAATGCTCTTATTTTGAAACATGTTATTACGGAAGAGCAAATTCCACAGCACATCACTGCGGCCATGTTAGCCATTGGCTTTGGACCAATCATGTTTTTGGTCATTGTTAATGTGATCTTGTTGATCGGCGGTCAATTTATGGAGCCGTCAGGTTTACTTATCATTGTCGCGCCTTTGGTGTTTCCGATAGCAATAGAGCTTGGTATCGATCCAATTCATCTTGGCATCATCATGGTTGTTAATATGGAGATTGGCATGATTACGCCGCCTGTTGGGTTGAACCTCTTTGTTACATCTGGGGTGGCTGGCATGTCGATGATGGCCGTGGTTAGGGCATCGTTGCCTTTCCTCGCGATCATGTTCGTTTTCTTGATAATGGTCACTTATATACCAATCATATCAACCTGGTTGCCAAACATAGTTATGGGGCCAGAGCTCATATTGAACTGATGGCTTATTGAGCATCCATAGCATTGGCAAGGGCTACAAAGTTTTCGATTGAAAGCGTTTCTGCGCGCGCAGTCGGTTCTATGCCTGCTGCTTCTAAAACAGCTACGGGATCTGAAAAGTGGTTTTTTAAACTTGCTCGCATCATTTTACGACGCTGCTGGAAGGCTGCGGCTGTGATCCGCTCTAATAAATCAGCACTGGTTGCTAAAGGTTTGGCGACTGGTGAGAAATGCACAACGCTTGATGTTACTTTTGGGGGTGGTGTGAAGGCCTGCGGGGGAATATCGAACATAATGTTTGCATAGGTGCGCCATCCTGCCAAAACACCAAGCCGTCCGTATTGTTTATCAGTAGGCTTTGCAATAATGCGTTCTGCTACTTCACGCTGAAACATAAGCGTCATGGATTCAAACCACGGTGGCCATGGGTCGCTTTTCAACCAGCCAATCAGCAATGGGGTTGCGACATTATAAGGCAAATTGGCGAGTAGCTTTACTTGTTCGCCTTTTTCTATCAGCGAATGATAATCGACATTAAGGGCATCTTCTTCTTTGATGGTCAGCCGGTCTGGATAGTGGCTTTGAATATCTTTTAACGCCTCAATGCAACGGTGATCTCTTTCGATCACAGTGAGATGGCGCGCGCCTGCCGCTAAGATCGCGCGTGAAAGCCCTCCAGGACCGGGTCCGACTTCAATCACATGGCAATCTTTGAGATTGCCCGCCGAATGGGCAATGCGGCTTGTAAGATTGAGATCAAGAATGAAATTCTGGCCCAATGACTTTTTAGGAACAAGGTCATGGCGCTCTAATACCTCGCGTAGCGGGGGGAGGTTATCTATGGCGCTCATTGGTTGCTCATTGGTTCATGGTTGCGTTGATGGCAGCGTTGCGCGCCATTTCATTTGCCATTTTGAGGGCAGCTAGCATGCTGTTAGGCCGGGCAACCCCTTGGCCGGCAATATCAAGGGCTGTGCCGTGATCTGGCGACGTGCGGATGAAGGGAAGCCCTAGTGTGATATTGACCGTTTCATCGAAGGCAATCGTTTTGACGGGCAGGAGGGCTTGATCGTGATACATGGCAATGGCTGCATCATAAGTTGTGCGCCTTTCACGATAAAACAGGGTATCGGCTGGGTGAGGGCCGCTGACAACAATACCTTGCGATTGTGCGGCCTCAATAGCAGGGCGAATGATGGCGTCATCTTCATGCCCCATTGAGCCTTCTTCACCAGCATGCGGATTAAGACCCGTTACTACGATGCGTGGTTTTTCAATGCCAAAGCGATGTTTCAATTCGTGGCTTGTAATTTGAATTAGATCAATAAGCGCATCACCATCTAATGCCTCAGGAACATCTTTAAGGGGAATGTGCAATGTTGCTGGAACTGTGCGCAATTCTGGGCCGGCCAGCATCATAACGGCTCGATGAGGGCCGCCGCCCCATTGGTTGGCGAGCTTGCCTAAAAATTCGGTATGTCCTGGATGCGCGAACCCTGCATTGTAAAGTGATTTTTTGTTAATCGGGGCTGTTATCAATCCATCAGCATGTCCTTGATGGATCAAGCGAACAGCCGTTTCAATTGCTTCAATCACTGCAGGGCCGTTTTTGGGGTCTGCAGTGCCAATTTCATCATGAATTGTATGGTTCAGATTGATAACGGGTAGGGTATCGTTGAAGATTTGATTGAGTTGTTGTGTTCCACTTACATTATGCCAATCACAGGTCGGCACAGTAAGTCCAAGCGCTGTTGCACGCTTTTCGATAAAGTCCTGATTAGCCACATAAACAAAGGGCGGAACACCGTTTGTTTGTCTTTCTTGCCATACCTTGAGTATCAACTCCGGTCCGATGCTGCCAGGCTCGCCAAGTGTCACCAAAAGAATTGGAGAGGGATCTTGCAGGCTTGTCATCGTTGCGTGTTCATAGATGTGCTGAGAAAGGAAGTAGTCATATTAGCGGTTGCGAATATTAGCGGTGTCTCGTAATTCAGCCATCCACTCCTTGGACTTTTCTTCAAGTTCTTTGGAGTCCAACTTGCCCACATTGTCAACACTCAAATCACCGGTAGCAGAGCTGTCAACGATTTCACGGGTTTTACAAATTGCCATGACTTCGATGCCAATCTTGCGCCTTTTTGGTGTAGTAAAAAGTGCGTCTCCGGCACTTTTGACATCCTCCTTCATCTTTGGTGGGAGGGTATCTGATGTAAATCTTCCAAGTGATTTTGATACAACGCCGCTAGTAGCTAGATTGAGCGCATTTTCACTTGCGGTTTCACAGTTAGAATGTGAACGACGAAATGCTTCTACTTCTCTCAAGCGTTGCTGAGTTTCTTTTTTGCTTGCATCGGCACTAATGAGAAACATGTATTGTTCTAGTGTATATTCTTTAATCTTGCGGTTCTGCCCGTCGCCATTTCGATTAAACAAAATAGAGGTTATATCGGTGGCTTTTTTAGGCTCATCTTCAGGTGTGTTTGCACGCGCGATTACATATTGTTGCCATGTGATGCGTGCTTTGATGAGTTGTTTTAATGTATCTGGATTAACACCTCTTTGGCGCAAAGCTTGGCTGAATTGATTTTTTGATGCGCCATTGCCTTTTGCGAGGCGCTCAAAAGCAGCTTCTACGGCAGCGGGGCTTATATTTATGTCTACTCGCTTGGCTTCTTGAAATTGTAGTTCTTCGGTTATTAGCTGTTTTTTCGCTGCTGCAACACTATCACCTTTGAACCCTGTTAGACGCAAAAAACGGGAGCGTTGCGTGATTTGATAAGATGTAACGACGCCATTATTGACAGAAACTTCTATCTTGGTTTGGGCTATTGTTTCAGTAGATAAAAAGGCAAATATGCTGAATACAAGAGCTGCTAGAAAGCTCAATTTTGGATTGATTTGGGTCATAATTCTTGATGCCATAGTGGTAGAAAACATTTCTCAACCTTAGTTTTGTTCTCAGTTTTATTTTTTATTTCTTTGTTTGTAAAACTACAATTTTGTGATGATTTTATCAAATTTGAGATCCGCATAATCGTCGATTTTGTCATAAATATCATGCTTGCATAGTCTTGAGATGTGGCCATCTTAGGGCAAATCTACTTTAGCTTATAACCCACCGAGTGTACGTAAATTCACGCGAAATTCAATACCCTCACCATCCCTGACGCCTTCGTCGTCAAAGTCTTGGAAGAAGGCCAGTGAAACACGAAGTTGATCGTCATCAAAGGTTAAGCCAATACGGTTATCCACAAATCGGCTATCATCCAGATCGTAGCGGGCATCTCCGAAAAGAGTCCAATAATTATGAAACTTGAAAGTGGCCGCGCCATTTATTTGAGAACTACGTTCTAGATCATCAACAATTTCGTCACTAATGAAGGTATATCCGGCAGATGCGGTAAAAATATTGCCATTGTAAAAAGCGTTGAAATCACCGCGAGCGACGCTTTTTAAGTCTTCATCAAATTGGCCTCTAGCAACCAATCCATATTGGTCGATCGCAGTAATACCAATACGCGTTATGATATCGGAACGATCTGTTTCTAAACCATTTATCGAGTATATACTCGCGACACCTTGTTCGGTGAAAGAGTTGTCTCCAGCTAGGTGGAAAGACTGACCGACGAGGAAATCGGTTGTAAGTGAATTAGACCATTGTCCTTGATGCGTGAAGCCGACATTGGCTCTGGTTCCACCTTCAACTCGATCAAAACCACTAAAACGATCACGTTGAAAGATGTTTGTGTCATCAAGTATAATATTTTGAGAATCTTCGTTGAGAAATTGGTCTGCCTTGGATTCGCTTGGGCTTACAAAAATCTGAGCAATAGGCTCGATTATATGAGACGTTTTGCCGCTGGTGATTAGCACAGGATAACGCCACTCTAAACCACCAGTAACTTGACCTCGAACCTGTTGGTCTGATTGTTCGAGACCTGCAAAATTGTTTTCCAGTTGATCATGTGCTTGCGCGTCACCGCGTATGGCGAAAGAAGGGGTTATAACATGCCCGCCAGGTGCAATGAACTGACGCTTCCATTCAAGCTCTGTTGATATGCGCCCTTGTGTGCCGGATGCACCATCCAAAAAGCCTGTGCCATTAACGAAGTTGAGGTCTTCGTTTTCACGCGTGAGACTTGTAAAATTGGCTCTATAAGAAAGTTGACCACCAGCGATCGATTGTTCGATGATGCCGTCATAGTCGATGGAGGGGAGGACGACTGCCTGTTGGCGCTGCAAATTACCGCTGGTATCGGTATCATCGTCAAGAATATTAAAGAACAAGCCGCGCGCATCGAAAAACTTGTTCCGGCTTAATCCGGTTAGAAAGCCGTTTGATGTAAAGCGGTCAACGCGATTGGTCAGTCGGTTGTAATCATCGGTAAAGGTACGATCGGTCAGGGCAAGAATATCCCAACCTGTGTCCCAATTTTTATTGATCGAAAATTTGCCTGTTGTTCTGAGTCCACCTCTGAAACGTGCATCACCGGACTCGCCAATAAATTCTTCTGGGGAGTTTTGGCGAATACCCGCAAGTTGCAAGCTGTAAGCACCATTGGCAAGGCGTTGGCGCCATTCAATATCGCCCAATAAGCCCTGTCTGCTCAAGTAAGTAGGTGTTATCGTTAAATCACGGCTCTCGCTGAGCGCATGGTAATAAGGAATGCCAGCACCAACACCTAACTGGCTGTCGATAACAAACTGTGGCCCAAGTAATCCTGATTTCTGCTTAATGCGTGGATCGGCATGAGAAAATTTTGGTAAATAAGCGATCGGGACGCCCAAAAATTCAAATGTTGCGTCTTCATATGAAATTTTATGAGTTTCCTCATCAATAATCACTTCTTCGGCCTTGAGGCGCCATGTAGGGATGCGGCCTGGCTTGATCCGACAAACGGCACATACGTTATACACGCCTTTCTTCAAGACTGTGCGATTGCCATCTGTTCGCTCGGCACTTCGTGCTGCAAAAAAGGTGTTATCGATAGAATCGATTTGAAGTGATTGAACAAAGGCGGTTTTAAAGTCATCGCTCAACTTTATTTTTTCTGAGCGAATGGTGTTGCCGGTTGCTTCTTTGATGCGAACATTGCCCATCGCATTGATAGTATTCTTATTGCGATCATAAACAACACGGTCGGCTTCAAGGGTATTGTCTTTGAAGAATATCTGAACATCACCTTTGACAGTTATGATGTTTTGATCGCTGTCAAAGACCAATGTGTCGGCATCAAGAATCAGCTTATCTTCTTGATCTACCTTTAAATTTATTGGTTCTGGTGAAGCGTTCTGTGAAAGGGCGGTTGTTGCAGAAAGTCCAACTAGAATGCCCACAGTAGACACGGCCACACGCAATCCCCGCATAGCCAATAATGGTGTGCGCTGTTTATGCTTTTGCAGCAATTGAGAGAGGGACGGGCAGTTCAAATTAGCCATCCTCTTGATGTAACAACACAGTAAACCCCAATACCAACGCCAATAGCGTAGGCAACCAAGCCGCTAAGACAGGCTGCACCACGCCGCTACTTCCTAAATCTTCTGCCAGTGAGCGTAACACAAAAAGAGTGAACCCCGCAGCAATGCCAGAAGCAATCAAACCGTTGACGTTTCCGCTACGTATAAAGCGTAGCGATACAGTCGCGGCTATTACCACCATGGCAATAAAGAAAAAAGGCTGTGCAAGCAAGGTGTTAAACTGCAAACTATAGCGATAAGTGGGTAGATCAGCGGTCTTTGCTTTTTCAATAAGATCAGGCAGCGACCAGAATGAGCGTTGATCCGATTTTGAAAAACCGTCGCGGACTTCTTCAATCGTGAGATCAAGTTTGAGGGCGTAGTTGTTCAGTGACCGGCGTTGAGTGTCTAGGCCGGTTACGGTCGCATTGGTTAGAAGCCATTGTGTGTCATCTAATTTGGCGGTATCTGCATCAACACGCTGAATGAGTTTGCCTTGCCTGCTTTGGCGAATGATTGTGACACCAATCAAGTAAGTTCCGTTATCAAGTGCACGTGCGGCACCTAAGATAATATCTTCGCTGCGACCAGATTTACGCAGCCAAGCGGCACTGGTTTCGCCTGTTAGCAATTTGGCGTCTCGGTTAAATATATCGGCCTCAATCAGGCGGGCCTGATCGTTCATGTAATTGACGGTAGGATTGAAAATTGTTGTTGTAAAAATACCAATGGTGAATGCGACAAAAATGCCAGGTAATAGGAATTGCCAAACAGAAATTCCGGCGCCACGCGCGACAACAAGCTCGAGCCTTTTTGATAGCATAAAGAATGTTATCATTGACGAAAATAAAATGGTGAAGGGGAAAATCTGTTCGATGATTGCTGGAGTCCTGTAGGCAGAAAAACCGATTATTGTCAGCGCTGAAGCGTCGACCCGTCCCGAAACGCGGCGGAGCTGTTCGGTAAAATCGATCAAAAGAATAAGCACTGCGCAAAATAAGACGATATAAATCGTCGTTTTGAATAGCATCCAGGCAAAATATCGGTTCAGCGTTGATGAACGCAGTAAAGAAAACCGCACATCAGTCATCACACACCCCCCTGATTGCTGGCCTGTTTACGGACAGAGCGTTCCTTAATGTTTTTCATGATGTCTTCTAAGCGCCTTGTGGCTCGACGCAAGATGCGCGGTTCAATATTAAGCAGTATTAAGACCGTACATAATATGATCACTCCAATGGGTAAAACATATTGAATAAAGTTAATGCCGGGATAGTCTGATGCGATGCTTTGGGCTGCAAAACCACAAGCTCGCAAAGCAAATACACACAAAAACGTACTCAAAATAGATAAGCCAAGGCCTTGTCTTGTGGTTTCTGCACGCCCTAAAAAGAAAAATGCAATCAAGACATATGAAATTGAATACAGGGGTTCTGCGAACCGACCATGTAATTCAGCGAAAAATTTTGCAGGAGCTCTTACAAACGCTACGTTTTTGGGATCGACTTTAAACAGATAAGGAGTGAAGTTCTCAGAGGGTTTTTTGAATTTTAACTCATCTGGTATTGCACGCTGGAAAGTTGAAAGGTCAAAAGCATATGATGAGTAATCAATGATTGAGATTGAATCTCGATCTTTTGGGCGTCGGTGAATTGTACCATTTTGGAGAACGAAAAAGGTGCCTTCTGATGTCCTGGTTATTGCCCCAAGGTTGGCTAAATATGTGAGTGATTGTGTTTCGTCGCGGTTGTCTGAAACAAACACATCTTTAAAAATCCCATTTCCATCGCGTGAACCGACATAGAAGGTAATGCCATCGTTTATATTCGCGAATTCTCCTGGTTTGATAATGCTGGAGATAAGGTCAGAATTGACCTCAGTAAAAAAAGCTCGCAATTGCTGTCGCGAATTTGGTGAGAAATAGTGAGCAACAGCTGAATCTGCAATCATGACAAGGGATGCTAAAACCAACAGGGGCTTGAGAATTGAAAAAGGTTTTGCTCCTGAATTAGTCATAATAACGAGTTCTGAGTCGTTATTTAGTGAATTCAGCGTGTAAATGGTTGCTACTAAAACCGCGATAGGGGCGATGAAGGATAGGAACTTAGGTAGAACAAGCCATGTAATTTGTAGAAACAAAGTGAAGCTTTGACCTTTATTGGTCATTAAGTCCAGCTGCTCCAAAGCCTGCGTCAGCCATATGACCCCAACTAAGACTGCGAGGGTTAGAACGAAAGCCTTTAATGCACGTCCAAAAATATATATCTGGATGCGGTTCATTGTTTCAGCTTTTACCTTTTACACATTGCTCAGCTACTAATTCACGCACAATATTTCATGTCGCATGGATTGACTATGCATCCTTAAGGATAATTTGCCCTGAATAAAGAGCGTAAACAAGGCATTAAAATGATGAGACGTACCGCATAGATGTTTTAACCCTAAACTTGGTATAAAAGTGTGGTTAACGTCATATCAGAGTGAAATACTTTGCGAGATGTTTGAAAAATCGACCGCTAATTGACTGCTGCAATGCATTTACGCGGTATCTGTTGATTCTAAAGCGGGAAGGATACTTGCCAAGCCTTAATCCTAACGCCTATGTATGGATGATTATAAATCAGATGTCGTTATGACGTGACAAAGGTGTGATATGGCTCGTGGTGTTCAAATTGAATTTAAACAAGAAACAACGAAAACAATGGAGTTGTTGCTCTGTTTAACAGGTGTAGAAAAAGCGCTGGGTGAAAAAACCGCGCCACTTGTTCCTGCAGGCTTGTTTAATAAGGCTGCCGATTCCACTAAGTTTACCGGAAAGTCTCAATCGGTTCTTGATCTGATTATGCCTGAAGGCGTGAATGCGGATCGTTTGATGCTTGTTGGTCATGGTGATGCCAATGAAATGGAAGAGCATGATTGGTTGGCTCTGGGGGGCAAAATTGGCGGTTTGGTTTTGAAAGCTGGGCTTGCCAAGGCGACCTTGTTTCTTGAGCGTGCAGATAACGTAGCAATGACGCCTGAACAGCTTGTAGCGATTGCCAGCGGTATCAAGCTCAATGCCTATCGTTTTGATCAATATATGACAACAAAAGACAAAGATGAGGATGAGGTCAAAGATATCAGCGTCGCAATCGTTTCAAAAAATTCAAAAGCAGCGGCTCAATTGTGGACTTTTGAAGCGGGTGTTGTTGACGGGGTTATACTCGCGCGTGATCTTGTGAATGAACCAGCGAATGTGCTTGGGCCAGTAGAATTTGCAGCCCATGCAAGCGCACTGTCAAAGCTTGGGGTTGAGGTTGAAATTTTGACCGAGAAAGAAATGGGCGCCATGAAAATGGGTGCACTGCTTGGTGTAGCTCAGGGCTCCGTTAAGCCGCCGCGCATGGCTGTGATGAAATGGATGGGCGGTAAGAAAGGCGACCAACCTATTGCTTTTGTTGGGAAAGGTGTTGTTTTTGATACGGGCGGCATTTCATTGAAACCCGGCGGTGGCATGGAAGACATGAAGGGTGACATGGGGGGTGCTGCGGCTGTGATTGGTCTTATGCATGCGTTAGCGGCGCGCAAAGCGAAGACCAATGTCATTGGTGTTCTTGGCTTGGTTGAAAACATGCCAGACGGCAATGCACAACGCCCTGGTGATATTGTTACGTCGATGTCGGGCCAAACCATCGAAGTGATAAATACCGATGCGGAAGGGCGTTTGGTGCTTTGTGATGCACTGACCTATGTCAATCAAGAATTTGAACCAAAGTTTATGATCAATCTTGCGACATTGACCGGCGCTGTCATTATTGCTCTGGGCAATCATCATGCGGGGCTTTTCTCTAATGATGATGATTTGGCGCTTGAGATCGCATCGGCTGGACAAATTTCAGGCGAAAATGTCTGGCGTCTTCCATTAAGCAAAGATTACGACAAGCTGATTGATTCAAAATTCGCAGATATGAAAAATATCGGCGGGCGTGCTGCAGGCTCAATTACTGCTGCTCAGTTTTTGAAGCGCTTTGTAGGGGATACACCATGGGCGCATCTGGATATTGCGGGCACGGCTATGGGTTCAATACAAACTGAGATTAATAAATCATGGGGTTCAGGTTTCGGGGTGCGCCTACTCGACCGTCTGGTTCGCGACCATTACGAATAAACTGAGTTTTATTTAACGTCAGCTAAGGTTCTACTTGCCATATGTGATGCGACCACCACGGTCCATCGCTATGGCGTTTTGATAGCTCTCAAAGAACTGATCATATTTTCCAAGTTCTACTCTGTAGAGTATATTTGCCTTTTTCCATTCAGGTGCTTTGAACTGCTTTTCCTCAATGCTGAGGCGATATAACTCAAGATGTCGACGCCAATCTTCAAGACGGGTGAGGAATGCACCACGGTTGAGTTCAGTTTCGAAACGACCTTCAGGTCCTGCTAAGGACAGGCGTCGAGCGAATGCGGGTAAAACAAAATCGTCTTTACATGGAAAAACACATTTTGGCGGCTCAATTACACCACGGTCGATATTGGTTGGAACATCAACTTTGGTTTGAGCAAAAGATGAAGATCCTGATAAAATGAGATTAGTCACACCCAGAGCGAGCACGATTGCAATTGTTATGTTTTTTGTTTTTGGCATCGGTGATATGGTTCCATATAATTGGCAAAATATTTATGATCGCTGAAACCATTTTAGAACGATGAGAAGATGTGCACAATACAAACTGCTAATTTTATGGTCTTCGTCAATAAACTGAAAGTGTCATATAAAACAAATGTTTAGTATAAGGTCAGCTCTACTATGACTGAGGTTTTATTTTATCACCTATTGGCCAAACGGGTTGAGGATGTAATTCCAGATCTGTTGGAGAAGAGTTTAGCGCGCGGATGGAATGCTGTCGTGCATAGTGCCAGTGAAACACAGATTGAAGCTTTGGATTTGGCTTTATGGTCATATCGTGATGAGAGCTTTTTGCCTCATGCCTCTAAAGCCAGTGGTGAAGGAGCCGAGCAGCCTGTATGGTTGACTGATACAGATGACAATCCCAATGGCGCGTCTATTCGTTTTCTCTTAGATGGTGCAAGCATTGATAACGCGAGTTCCTATGAGCGTCTTGTTTATATGTTTGATGGCAATAATCCAGATGCCTTAGAGCATGCACGCGAGCGGTGGAAGGTAGAGAAAGCTGCGGGCCATGATGTCACGTATTGGGCGCAAAATGAGACTGGGCGTTGGGAGAAAAAGGCATGACTGAGCCGATGGATGATGCATTTTTAGCAAGACGTGCCTCGGCCCGAGCAGAGCTTGATGCATTACCGGGTAATTATGCTCATGATAGCGCAGGGCGCACGGTATTTTTTGATGCGGTTTACGAAGAAGCAAAGGGCGATGAGGCTGCGGTCCCTTGGGCTGATCTTGAGCCAAAAGATTATCTCATTGAGTGGCTTGCAAAGAGTGCTGATCAAGTAATTGGGCAGGGTAAGAGTGCGATCGATGTCGGTTGTGGTCTAGGTGACAATGCAGAAGCGATGGCGGCTCATGGTTATGCGACAACCGCATTTGATGTTGTTGTAAAGGCGATCGATTGGGCGAAAAAGCGTTTTCCTGCAACAGGTGTCAATTATCAGGTCGCGGACTTGTTCGCTCTTCCTGATGAATGGATGCAGAGCTTTGATCTTGTCCATGAGTGTTACACCTTACAGGCATTACCGCCAGAAATGCTGCATGAGACATCAAAGGCTATCTGTGGACTTGTGGCGCCAGGCGGCAAGCTTTTGATTTATACCCGTGCACGGGCAGATGGGGCAGAGGCAAATGGCCCACCATGGCCGATTGAAGAACAATTTTTAGATCTACCAAAGCAGTTTGGATTGACCAAGCTGAGTGAACAAAAACTTATCGTGCCAAGGGATGTGAGAAACATTCCGCATCATTTCTCTATTTGGCAAAGATTGTGACACCCACGAACTGACCAATAACAGGTCAGGGGTATTTTGTAGGATTTCTTAGCAAGAAATTCTCGTCTCTAAGTGCG